>JBLMXT010000306.1:0-2563 GCA_050257915.1 Deltaproteobacteria bacterium | reverse complement strand
GCGGCGAGGACGTCGACCTTGGTCTGCTCGCCCTCGCCGCGCACGACCACGTCGAAGTCGGCCAGGAACGCCTCCGGCTCGCAGGTCGGCAGCGGCCCCCCGGCGACGAGCAGCTCGCAGCGGCCGCGCAGACGTCGCGCGAACCACACGGCGTCCTCGCGCATGGTCGCCATGCAGTAGACGCCGACCACGTCGGCGCGAGCAGCGAGCGCCATCCGCAGCGCCTGCTCCCGGCTCAGGAAGGTGCAGTCCAGAAGCCGGACGTCGTGCCCGGCTCGCCGCACGCTCGCCGCGACGTACGCGGGTCCCAGCGGCGGGAAGCGGAAGCGCGAGCGGTCGAGCGAGCGGCGGAAGAAGGGGTAGACGAGGAGCACGGAGCTCACGGCTGCTCCTTGTCACGCGCTACGCGCAGCGTGTAGGTGAATGTGGGCGGCCCGGGCCGCAGCGAGTAGCCGAACCCGGCCCACGCGAGCCTGCCCTTGGCGACTTCGCGGCCACGAAAGAGGCGGGCGCCGGGGGCTTCTGGGTCGGGCGCGCGCTCCAGGGTGAACGAGACACCGCTTGCCGAAGCCACGAACGAGGCGCTCGCGCCGCGGACCTGGTTCCAGGCGCCGATGCCCGAGCCGCGTTCGTCGGCGCCGTCGCTGTCGACGTAGCGGTCGAAGACGTCGGCCCCGAGCTCGTTCATCAGGATCACTTCGGTCACAGAGGCCGGCAGGCGCCCGAGATCGGCGCTGACGACCACCTCGCCCGGTTGGTCGCCGGCCCTGCACGTGACGGGCACGATGGCGACGGGCGTCGTCTGCTCGAAGCGGGTCCGCACGCGCAGCGTCCAGCGGATCCCGTTGGACGCCGCCAGCAGCGGCCGCCGGAGTGCGGGAGCGCGCCGGTAGAGCAGCGCGAAGGCCTCGCGCGCTTCGTCCAGCGGCCGGTGGACGATGCTCCGGTGGCGGCGCCCGCTGAGCCGCTCGACACGGTCCATCGCGAAGAGCATCGTCACCGCCTGGGGCGTGCCCCCGTGGACGACGATCTCGGCGGTGCCGGGGAAGACCGCGCGCGGCCCGCGCTTGAGGACCGGCACGCCGAATCCGACGCCCTCGTTGCTCAGCTCCTGTCCCCCGTCGAGCAGCAGCAGCCCCTTCTGCAGTTCGCTCGTCGGGTACTGGGTGACGGCGCCGGGGTCGAGTTCCCCCTTCGCCGGCGGCGACGTGGCGACCGCAAGCGCGAGGCCGTCGCCCAGATCGAACAGCTTCCTCACGGCAGCGCCTCCCTCGCCGCGCCGTGGGCACCGTCAGAGCCGGCCGCCCCGGGCTGTTCCCTTGCCGCTTCCCGGAGCCGACGCAGGCACGCGACGACGATCCACCAGCCGGCGACCTGCCAGGCAACGACGAGGACGATCTGAGCGGCCAGCAGCAGGCCGCCGGACCGTTCCGCCCAGACCGCGCCTCGCGCCACCACGCCGGGCGCGACGGCCCAGAGCAGCTTCAGCGGCCAGAGGTACAGCACCGTGGATGCGAGCGGGAGCACCCAGAGGGCCGTGTACAGGCGCCGGTCGAGGTGGCCGAGCACAGCGAGAACGAGAGCCGGCGCCAGCAGGAGGATCACATTCGTCTCCGCCAGCCAGGTGCGTGTGAGGAAGAAGACCAGGGTGAAGGCGACGAACAGCCGAAGCAGGCCGGTGACGTCACGCGCGTGACGATGAACACCGTCGAGGCGGTCTTGCGCAGCGGCGTGCCGAACCGCTTGCCGAGGAAGTCGTACGCCGTCTCGAGATCGCCCTGGTAGTAGGCGGGGATGAACAGCAGGCTGACGAGGAGGCGGCCGACGAAGTAGCCGAACGCCAGCTGCAGGAAGTGCATGTTCCCGCGGTAGGCGAGGCCAGGGACGCTGATGAAGGTGAGCGTGCTCGTTTCGCTCGCCACGATGGAGAAGCCGACGCTCCACCACGACATCTCCTTCCCGCCCAGGAAGTAGTCGCGGGACGTCTTCTGGCGCCCGGCGATCACCACCCCGGCCACGGTCACCCCGACCAGATAGATCGCAACGATGACGTAGTCGACGACGGCGAAGCCCATGTGTGAACCCAGCCCTGTCTGAGATGGCTACTCCGAGACGGACGGCAGGCCGGCCAGCGCCATCGCGAGGTCGGCCTCGTCGTACGACAGGTCCTGCAGGCGCCCGGCGAAGTAGTCGGTGTAGGCCTGCATGTCGAAGTGCCCGTGCCCGCACAGGTTGAACAAGATCGTGGCGGCGCGGCCCTCCTCGCGGCAGCGGGCGGCCTCGTCGACGACCGCGGCGATCGCGTGGTTCGCCTCCGGCGCAGGCAGGATGCCTTCCGTGCGGGCGAAGAGCGTGCCCACCTCGAAGCACCGGGTCTGCGCGTAGGCGCGGGCCTCGATCAGGCCCAGTTGCTTGAGGTGGCTGACGAGCGGCGCCATCCCGTGGTAGCGGAGGCCGCCCGCGTGGAACCCGGGCGGCGTGAACGTCGAGCCCAGCGTGTGCATCTTGGTCAGCGGCGTCAGGTGCGCGGTGTCGCCGAAGTCGTAGGCGTACCTGCCGCGCG
>JBLMXT010000305.1:0-3349 GCA_050257915.1 Deltaproteobacteria bacterium | reverse complement strand
GTGTCGTGTACGAGTTCGTATACGAAGTTCAGCCGACGCTACCGCATGCCTCTGGCGAAGTCAACGGTTGCCGCGCGCCGGGCGGCGAGGGGGTCAAGAGAAAGCCGCCCTCCGCGCCCCCTGAGAGGGGACGCTCAAGCGGCGCCGGCGGCCGGCGCACTCCCCGGCCGCGCTGAAGCCGGCTCAGCTGCCTTGCTCGTCCGCCGCTTCGGTGGGCAGCACGAGGTTGAGCTGCCACTCGGGGATGCCGAGGTCCTGCAGGACGCGGCTGCGGACCTTCATGAGCGACGACCTGAGACGCTCACGTTCCCTCTTCGTCAGCACCGAGAACACCCGCTTGTCGGTCTCGTTGTGCAGTGACTCGTTGAAGACGTCGAGTCCCTTCTCCGTGATCTTCGCCACGATCCGCGAGCGTCCGGAGGTCTTCTCTCGGGTGATGAGGCCGTCCGCCTCCATCCGCTTGAGCATCTCGGTGACGGAGTGGAGCTCCCGGAAGAGGTTGCGGGAGATCTCGACAGGGGTGGCGCTGCCGCCGTTGCGCTCGATGGCGTAGAGGACCGCGCGCCTGTCGTTGGTGATGCCGTACCGCGCGTAGTCGCGCTCCCGCGCCCGCAAGATGGCGTCCTTCGTCTGGGCGATCAAGACCCAGAGCAAGAAGTACTCATCCTGGACCGGTATCTGTTCGTGGACCGGTACCTGTTCGGTCTCTGCCATCTCGACTCCCAAACCTCGAAGCGCTGCTCATGCCGGGTGTGCCCATCCTAGCATCGGCCGGGCAGGCTGTGCGCGGGCGCACAAGCGGAGCCGCGACGCGTGGCGCGAAGGGCGCGCACCGGGCGCACGGCGACGCCGCGTCGGCGTGGAGAGAGGCCGCCGTGGCTCGCGGGACGACGTCGTGGTGCCGGAGCCGGGACTCGAACCCGGACGCCGCCAGCGGCGACAGAGGATTTTAAGTCCCCGGCGTCTACCAGTTCCGCCACTCCGGCACGCACGCATCATATGCCGTGGACCGGGCGCGAAACGAGTCCCGCTCCGGAGGTGAGCAGGCCGCGGCGAGGACGCCGCGAGGACGCCGCGGGCGCCCGGTGGTGCCGCCGGTCAGGCGGCCGGGCCGAAGGCGCCGGTGACGAACAGCCACGCGGCGAAGGTGAACAGCGGAGCGACGATGACGTAGCGGCGCGTCAGGCGGCGCTGCAGCACGTGGGACCTCCCGGGACAGACGGCGTGCCTTGCAGCAAGCTACAGGCCGTCGCCGGGACGGTCAACCTGAAGCACCGGCGGGCGAGGCGGGGCTCGCGGGAGTCGTCGCGACCCGCCGGAAGGGTCAGGACGGCGTCAGGGAGCCGTCCGCGAGGGCGAGCGCCGCGCCCTCGAGGAGGTCGGCCTCGCTGACGCTGACGGCGTCGAGGCCGAACGCGCGGCACGCCTCCCGGGCGATGAGCGCGCCGGCGAGGATGACGTCCTCGCGGCCGGGCTGGATGCCCGGGAGCCGGCCGCGCTCCGCGCTCGTCATCGCCGAGAAGCGGGCGATCGCGCCGTCGATGTCGGGCAGCGAGAGCACGTGGCCCTGCACGCGTCGCGCGTCGTACTCCGTCATGCCGAGCTTGTTGGCGACGAGCGTCGTGTAGGTGCCGGCGACCCCGACCGCGCCGCGGACCGCGGCGCGGAGGTCCGCCGGCACGGCGGCGTGGATGGCGGCGGCGACGTGGCCCGCGAGGGCCGTGGTCTCCGCCGCCGGCGGCGGGTCGACGTGGAGAAGGCGCTCCGTGAGCCGCACCACGCCGACGTCGAGGCTGCGCACGAACGAGGGCGAGCGGCCGGCGGAGCCGACGGCGAACTCGGTGCTGCCGCCGCCGATGTCCACGAGCAAGAGGGGGTCGGGCGAGCGATCGTCCAGCCACGAGGTCCCGCCGCGGAAGGCGAGCCTCCCCTCCTCCTCCCCGCTCAGGATCCGCCACGGCAGCGCGAACTCATACCGCACGGCCTTGAGGAACTGCTTGCCGTCGCGCGCGTCGCGCACGACGCTGGTCGCGACGAGGAGGCGCCGCTCCGGACCGTAGGCGTCGATGTCCGCCGCGTATCCCTTGAGGCAGGCGTGGGTCCGCTCCGCGGCGTCCTCGTGCAGTCGGCCGGTCTCGTCGACGCCCTGCCCCAGCCGCTCGACCGTGGTCACGCGCGCCTCCTGCCTCACGCGGCCGCCGCTCACCTCGGCCAGGAACAGCCGGCAGGTGTTGGTGCCGAGATCGACGATCGCGACTTTCATGCCGGCGGCTTCGCGCCGTGCGCGGATGACGGCTCGACGCCGGCGCCGTCAACCCCGGCGGCGCCGTCCGGCGCAAACGCGGCGCAGCGCCGGTCGTCGCACCACGGCCGGGCGATCTCGGCGAGGATCGCCTCGCCGAGCACGTAGCCCGGCCGGGCGAGCGCGTGGGCGACGTGCGCGTGCAGGCACTTGACGGCGAGCAGGTCGCCGACGCCGCCGACGCCCGTGCTGAGCGACGAGCCGCCGTCCACCATCGTCAGGCCGTGCGCGCGGACCAGGTCCGCGCGGCGCACGGCGGCGTCGGCGGCGGCGTCCGCGGCCGAGCGCGCGAGCGCGGGGTCGGCGGCCAGCCGCGCGGTCCAGCGTGAGACGCCGCCGCCGCTCTCGAGCCTGCCGACGGCGGCGACCAGCGTGGGGCACGTGCAGTAGTACAGCGTCGGGAAGGGCCTGCCGAGGCCGTCGTAGGGCAGGTCCTCGACGACGGCCGGGAAGCCGAACGGGCAGCGCGCCGCGACGGCGCTCATGGCGTGGGGCGGGCGGCCGAGCTGACCGGCGACCACAGCCGCGTCCGCGCCGGACACCAGGGCCGAGGCCCCGTTCACGGGCGCTCCCGGCTCACGCCGCCCTCACCGCGGCGGCGCGGCTCACCGGCGCCTCAGTGCAGCAGGGTACGCCACAGGTCCTCGATGCGGTCGAGGACGGAGATCGAGGCCTCGACCGGCGGCGTCGCCGTGCTGAGGCGGTTCTCCTCGTCCTTGCCCGGCAGCCCCCTGATCACGAAGACCTGGGTGTCGGGCGGCACGAGCATCGAGTCCGAGCGGGCGAGCTGGGCGATGTAGGCCTTGGTGGCGAGGAGGTCGACCTCGCGCTCGAGCGCCGCGTTGTCCCGGCGCGCGGCCTCGAGCTCGGCCGCGGCCTTCTCGTAGCGGTCTTGTTGCGCGAAGAAGTCGCGCAGCGGCGAGACGTAGAACGCGGCGCCGACGACCAGCAGCACGAGCAGCGCCAGACGCCCGAAGTGAGGGCGCGGCGCGTAGCGGCCCGCGCCCGACGGCGCGCGCCGCGACTGCCCCGTTCCGGAGCCCGCTG
>JBLMXT010000304.1:0-5127 GCA_050257915.1 Deltaproteobacteria bacterium | reverse complement strand
GAGCACGGCCTCCCCGAGGCCGGCCTGCTCGAGCCGCTCGGCCGCGTCGCGGAAGGCGCCCACGCCCGGCAGCACGACCGCGTCGGCCGCCGCGACCTCCCGCACGCTCTGCGTCACGCGCACGTCCGCCCCGCTGCGCGCCAGCGCCTTGGCGACGCTGGCGCGGTTGCCCATGCCGTAGTCGACGACGGCGACGCGCGGTGGAGAGCCGGCGCGCGTCAGAGCGTGCCCTTGGTGGAGGGCACCGCGTCGTCGCGCCCGTGCCGCTCGCAGGCCTCAGCCAAGGCACGGGCGAACCCCTTGAAGACGGCCTCCACGATGTGGTGCGCGTCGCTGCCGGCGAGCAGCCGGATGTGCAGCGTCATGCCGCACTGCGTGGCCAGCGAGCGGAAGAAGTGCGGCGTGAGGCCGGCGTCGAACGCGCCGACGCGCACGCCGGAGAGCTGCAGGTCGTGCGCGAAATACGGCCGGCCCGAGAGGTCCAGCGCGACCATGGCGAGCGCCTCGTCCATCGGCAGCAGGAACGAGCCGTAGCGGCGGATGCCGCGCTTCTCCCCGAGGGCCTCGCGCAGCGCCTGGCCGAGCGCCAGGCCGATGTCCTCGACCGTGTGGTGCCCGTCGACGTCGAGGTCGCCGTCGGCGCGGACGGTGAGGTCGAACCCGCCGTGGTGCGCCAGCAGGGTGAGCATGTGGTCGAGGAAGCCGATGCCGGTGACGACGTCGGCGACGCCCCTGCCGTCGAGGTCCAGCGTCAGCGAGATGTCGGTCTCCGTGGTGGTGCGGGCGACCTCGGCGCGGCGCTCCGGGAGCGGTGCACCTTCGGCGCCCCGCTCGATAGCTTGCCTGCGGCGGCTGTTCATGTCGGCTCCCTACTCGGCCCGGAGGCGGGCGGACAACGCGTGCGCGCGCAGGCCCTCCTCGTCGGCGATGGTCGCCACCTGCGGCGCGAGCGCGGCGGCGGCTGGGCCGTCGAGTTCTACCACAGCCATGCGCTTGCGGAAAGCATCGACCGATAGCCCCTGGCCGAAGCGGGCGGAGCCGCCGGTGGGCAGCACGTGGTTGGTGCCGGCGGCGTAGTCGGCGAACGCCGTGGCGGCGTGGGGACCGACGAACACGGCGCCGGCGTTGCGCACGCCGGCGAGCAGCTCACGCGCGCCCTCGCAGTGCAGTTCCAGGTGCTCGGGCGCGAAGGCGTTGCTGAGCGCCAGCGCCGAGCCGTGGTCGGGGCAGGCGGCGATGACCACGTTGTCCGTGGCGACGCCCAGCTCCGCGGAGAGGCGGCCGACGGCCGCGGCCACCGGGCCGGCGAGCGCGCCGCCCACGTCGACGAGGCAGGCCATGGCGCCCATGCCGTGCTCTGCCTGCGCCAGGAGGTCGGCGGCCAGCCACTCCGGCCGTCCCGACGGGTCGGCGATGATGAGGACCTCGCTCGGGCCCGCCAGGCTGTCGATGCCCACCTCGCCGACGAGCAGCCGCTTGGCCTCGGTGACGTAGGCGTTGCCGGGGCCGGCGATGACGTCGCAGCGCGGGACGCAGGCGGTGCCCAGCGCCATGGCGGCCACCGCCTGGGCGCCGCCGATCGGATAGAGGTGCTCGACGCCGACGAGGGCGCAGGCGGCGGCGACGCCGGCGGCGACGCCGCCGCCCGGTCGCGGCGGCGAGCAGACGACGATGCGTTCGACGCCGGCCACCTGCGCCGGGATCGCCGTCATGAGCAGCGACGACGGGTAGTCGGCGAGGCCGCCGGGGGCGTAGAGACCGGCGGCGCCCAGGGGCACGATCTCCTGGCCGACGACCTGGCCCTGGGCCAGGGTCTCCCGCCAGGGCGAGACGGCCTCGCGCTCGTGATAGGCGCGGATGTTGGCCGCCGCCGTCTCCAGCGCGGCGCGCAGCTCGGACGGGAGCGCCTCCAGCCGCGCCCGCATCTCGGCGGCGGGGACCGCGTACTCCTCCGCCAGTTCGACGCGGTCGAGCCGCGCCGTGTGCTCACGCACCGCGGCGTCGCCGCGGGCGCGCACGTCGGCGACGATCGCCGCCGCCGCCGTCCGGACCTCGACGGGCGGCGGCGCCAGCGCCCTCAGCTGCGCGACCGTCGCGGCGACGTCGTCGTTCCAGGGCAGGTGCTTCATCTCTCCTCCACCACCGCTCGCAGCGCGTCCGCCAGCGCGTTGACCTCGTCGCGCCGCAGGACCCGCGCGGAGCGCCCGGCGACGAGCCGGGAGCTGCAGGCGGCCACGATCCCCTGCTCCACGAGGGTGGGCGGCCCGGCCGCGTCTGCGCGCAGGCGCGCGCGCAGCTCCACCACGCCTGCCGCCAGGCCGAGCGCCGGCGCGAGCGCCGGCTCGTCCAGTTCGACCAGCTCCGGCTGCAGTCCGGCCGCGGCGAAGTACCGCCGCGCGGCCTCCGGGTGCCGGGTGGCGACGCGGAGTCTGCGGTCCGGCCGCCCGCCGGCGGCGACGACGGCGAAGACGAGCGCGTCGCGCCGGCAGCGCAGGTCGAGCAGGTCGGCGACCCCGTGGCGCCCCTCGAGCAGCTCGTCGCTGCCGACCACGCCGGCGTCCAGCGCGCCGCGGTCGCAGGCGCGCAGCACGTCCGTGGCGGATCCGAGGAACCACACGCCCCGGGCGTGCGGGAGCAGCGCCGGGGCGCCCTGATCGCGCAGCGAGGCGGCCGGCAAGCCGGCCGCCTCGAGCAGTCCGAGCACCTCGGCCGGCGGCGCGCCGGCCTCGCAGGCCAAGCCGATCCTCACCCGGACCCCAGCGCCTCGGCGATCTCGCTCGCGCCCCCGGTGACCTCACGGCCGTCGGCGAGGCGCAGCGTGTACGAGCCGCCGCGGCGCAACAACAGCGGCGGCGCCACGGTCCGCACGTCCTCGGGCAGCGCCAGGACGGCGATGCCGGCGCGGCGGAGCTCCGCCGCCCGCGCCGGCGCCTCCAGGCCTCCGACGAACGGGACGGCGACCGGCGCGGTCCCGAGCTCGACGCCGGCCTCGTCGAGGGCGTCGGCGGCGCGGTCCACGGCGACGGCGAAGCCGACGCCGGGGATGTCCCAATCGAAGCGCGCCAGCAGCCCGTCGTAGCGGCCGCCGGTGGCGACGGGCAGGCCGACGCCCGGCGCGTACGCCTCGACGATGAGGCCGGAGTAGTAGCTGAGGTCCTGCATCAGGCCGAAGTCGAACGCCAGGCGATCGCCGTAGCCCGCCTCCTCCACCAGGTCGCGCACGCGGGCGAGGCGCGCGACCGCCGCCTCCATCACGTCGTTGCGCGCGAGCTTGCGCGCGCGGCCGAGCGTGTCCTCTCCGCCGCTGAGCTCGAGGACGCGCCAGAGGGCCTTGAGGGCGTCGTACTCCACGTTCGCGTTGCCGGCGACGCTCTCCACCAAGGGGTAGTCACGGTCGCCGAGGGCCTCCGTGAAGGTCTTTCGGTCCTCGTCGGGCAGTCCCAGGGAGTCGATGAGCGCGCGCTGGTAGGCGGCCGACCCGAGCGTCGCCGTGAAGTCGCGCAGGCCGAGCCCCGCGAGCGCGTCACAGAGCAGCGTGACGCACTCGGCGTCGGCCTCGGCCGAGTCCACCCCCAGCAGTTCGGCGCCGGCCTGCTGGAACTCCCCGTCCTGGCCGCGCTGCGGCGCCCACGGGCGGATGCACGAGGCCACGTAGCTGAAGCGGAGCGGCAGCGGGTCGTCGTCGCAGCGGTCGGCCGCCATGCGCGCCACGGGCACGGTCATGTCGGTGCGCACCATCAGCTGGTGGCCCTGCTCGTCGTGCAGCCGGTACCCGGCGGAGAGCGTGTCGTCGCCGGACGACTCGAGCGTCTCCGCGAACTCCAGCCACGGCGTGCGCACCTCGCCGTAGCCGTAGGCGGCGAAGCGGCCGCGCAGCAGGTCCTCCACCGCCCGCAGCCGGCCCGTCTCGGGCGGAAGGACGTCGCGCATGCCCTCGGGGATCATCCTCGCGTCCTCCTCCCTGCGCCGGCGGGCCTCAGCCGACCCCGATGCAGCTCTCGCCGAGGAGCGCCTTGAGCTCCGCGTACAGCCCCGCGACGGGGTCGACGCGGAGCCCGTCGCCCACGCGCAGCCGGGCGCGCTGCTCGCCGCGCACCATCTGCAGCACCACCGGCACCTGGCCAGGGAAGTCCGACAGCACGCGGCGCAGGTCGTCGATGACGGAGGGAGCGACGCAGCTGGAGTCGATGACGACCGTGAGCGGGTGGTACTCGCTGACGCCGTTGAACGGCACGACCTCGATGGCCGCGAGCATGCTGTCGCCCTCGGCCCGCTTCTCGATGCGACCCTTGACCTTGATGATGGCGTCCTCGACCAGGACCTCACGGTACTGCTCGAAGACCTTGGGCCAGGCGCGGCACTCGATGCCGCCGTCGACGTCCTCGAGCCGGAACGAAAGCCACACGCCGCCGTTCTTGCTCACGCGCTTCTGGGCGTTGGCGACGATGCCGCCGGTCCAGGTGATCGCCCCGTCGCCGGCGCCGTCGAGCCGGGCCACGGGGACCTCGATCTCGTCGTGCAGCTGCTCGCGCAGGCCCTGGAGGGGGTGCGCCGAGACGTAGAGGCCGAGGGCCTCCTTCTCGGCCTTGAGCAGCGTGGCCTGATCGAACTCGACCTGCGGCACCGTGGGCTGCGGGTGGCCGTGCTCCCCCGAGTCGATCGCGCCGAAGAGGTCGCCCTGGCCGTTGGCGGCGTCCTTGCGCTTGCGCTCCCCGTCGGACATCGCCAGGGGGAGCGCCTCGAGCATGCCTCGCCGGGGGTCGCCGGTGCTGTCGAACGCGCCGCTCTTGATGAGCGCCTCGAGCACGCGCTTGTTGGCCATCTGCGAGTCGACGCGGGCGCAGAAGTCGAAGATCGACGAGAACGGCCCGCCTTCCTCGCGCGCCGCGATGATGGCCTCGATGGCGCCCTCGCCGACACCCTTCACGGCGTTCATACCGAAGCGGATCCGGCCCTCCACCACGGTGAACTCGACGACGCTGGTGTTGACGTCCGGAGGCAGCACTTCGATGCCCATCTCGTGGCACTGGTTGACGTAGAACGGCACCTTGTCCTTGGTGTTCATGACGCTCGAGACCAGGGCCGCCATGTACTCGACCGGGTAGTTCGCCTTGAGCCACGCCGTGC
>JBLMXT010000303.1:0-2973 GCA_050257915.1 Deltaproteobacteria bacterium | reverse complement strand
CCCACTCGTCGACGCGCAGGTAGAGGTCGCCGCAGAGGTACACGTCGCGCAGGCCGGCGGTCGTCGCGGCGTCGCGGGGCAGCGCGGCGTACCCCCGCGAGGCCTCGGCCAGCAGGCCCTCGACCTCCGAGCAGAAGCGGAAGGCCCCGGCCACGTCGCCGGCGACGCCGGCGTCCGGCCGGGGCTCCTCGAGCAGCGCCTCCAGGCGCGCGGAATACGCGTGGAACAGCGCGTCGCTCGCGCCGGGCTCCGCCTCGTCGGCGAAGCTGTGGAAGCGGAGCATGTTGAGCAGGTCCACGGTCACCAGCGCGATCCACACGATCGGCATCATGCGGACGTTGCCGGTCACGAGGCTGAAGTCGGCGACCTCGACGCGGTCGCCGAGGCCGAGCCGCTCCAGCGAGATCTGCTCGGTGAGCGGGAAGAGATTGGCGCGGCACGCCTGGAAGCCGTTGCCGGCGCTGAGGAAGAGGGCCTTCCCGCCGTTCAGACGCGGCGCCTCCTCGCGGAGGAAGCGGGCGAAGCTGCCCCAGATGAGCTGGTAGGGCAGGCACTCCTTGCCCGAGCAGGCCGCGCCGGCGGCGCGGAGCGCGGCGGCGTCGGGTTCGCCGACGTAGGAGGCGTCGAGGCCGGCGCCGCGCATCGCCGCCGCGAGGTGGCGGCCGAGGCCGCCGCCGACGTGGCCGAAGATGAACCGGTCGTAGCCGGCGTCCAGGCTGTGCGGAAGCCGCCGGTCGAGGCGCGCGAGGCGCGCCTGCATGCCGGCGCCGGTCGCGTGGTGCGCGGCCGCGCGGCCGGCCGCCGCGGCGCCCGCGCCGGTGTCGGATCCCTCCGTGGGCTCGGCGACCGCACCCGCGCCGTCGGCGGCAGTCTCGCGCCAGCGCCGCACGCTGTGCAGGAACGCCTGGACGCGCGTCACGTAGCCGGCCTTGCCGCCGTGGCCGTCGCTCTCGAGCACGGCGTGCGGCCACTCCTCGGTGAGGTCGGTGAAGAGGTGCTCGATCATCGAGTTGGGGCCGCAGCCGTACGCGCCGAGCAGCAGCGGGTAGACGTCGCCGGCCGCGGCGCCGGCCGCCGTGGCGCGCAGCGCCTGGCCGGCGCTGGCCCAGTGCACGCGCCGGAGCCCCGGGGCGTCCTCCGGCGTCGGGTAGCAGTCCACCGGCAGCGGCAGCGCGCCGTTGGCCGCGACCAGCTCGTGCACGCCGGCGTCGAGCACCGCGTCGTGGATCACGTGCGTCTCGCCGGCGATGAGGACGACCGGATACCCGTGCTCGCGCGCCCACGCGAGCCCGCGCTCCCCGATCGCCCGCAGGCCGGCCTCGAAACGGCGTTGCGCGTCGAGCGCCGCCACATACGCACCCTCGAAGGCGCGCGGCGTCAGCGCCTCACGTCCGGCGTCCGCGACGAGCGCGCGCATCGCGCGGGCCACGGACCGCCGCGTGCGCGGCGCCTCGAACCCGTCGCCCTCCTTCTCGAACAGCACCGGGCGCAGCACGCGCGTGCGCGCACCCGCGGCCTGCAACGCCCGGCCCACCATGTCGGGTGCGCCCTGGGCCATGGGGCAGGTGTACGTGCCGGCGCCGGCATTGGGCAGCGGCAGGTGCACGAAGATCGGCGCGAAGAAGACGTCGACGTCCGCGCCGACGAGCCCGTGCAACAGCTTGACCGGCGCGCAGGCGCCCGGAGCGGCGCAGGTGCGATCGCCCTCCGCCAGGGTGTCGCGCCCCGGCCGGAGCACGTCCACGGCGTAGCCGAGACGGCTCAGCAGCGTGTGGAAGAAGGGCAGCGTGTCGATCAGGTAGTGCGCGTACGGAAGCCCGACGCGCGGACCGGCGGCGGCGGACGCGTCGCCGGGTCCGCCCCCGCTCCCCGCCTCCTCGTCCAGCAGAGCCCGGAGGAGATCGTCGCGCTCACGGTACGGGTTGGGCGCGGCCTTGGGGAGCTTCTCGCCCGCCGCCGAGACCGCGTCGTACTTGGGACACTGACCGCCGCTGACGATCTTCTCGACCGCGCCGCCGACGGCGATCTCCGCGAGCTCCAGGCGGCAACTGTTGCGGCAGTCCCGGTCCCCGCACTGGAACGCGCGCAGTCCCGCGACCCTCGCTTCGAGCACGCGCGCGAGGTCGACGGGCGCCGGCTGCTCTCCTGCGCCCAGCGTCCGCGCGGTCAGCAGCGCGATGCCGACGGCGCCCATCGCGCCGGGATCGGCCGGCACGATCACCTCGCGCTCGAGCACGGCGGCGAGCGTGCGCGCGAGCGCCGGGTCGGTGGCCGGCTTGCCCTGGAAGAACACGCGGCCCAGCAGCCGGCGCTGGCCCATGACCCGGCTGCGGTAGTTGCGCACCACGGAGTACTGCAGCCCGGCGAAGATGTCGGCGCGCGTGTAGCCGTCACCGAGCGCTTCCGCGGCCACGTCGGCGACGAACACGGTGCAGGTCTGCCCGAGGTCGGGCGGCCCGTCGCTGCGCGCGGCCAGCCGCCCGAACCCGGCGATGTCGTCCACGCCGTGGGCGACCGCCTGCTCCTCGAGGAACGAGCCGGTGCCTGCGCTGCAGACGCGGTTCATGTCCGCGTCGACCACGCGGCCGTTCTCGACGTTGATGAACTTGGCGTCCTGGCCCCCGATCTCGACGATCGAGAGGCTGCGGCCGCCGTCCGGATCCAGCGCGGCGGCGGCCGTGGCGTGGGCGACGATCTCGTTCTGGACCGCGAGCCGCCCATCCAGCTCCGGGTAGGCGGCGCGGAACACGGCCGCCGCGGCGTCACGGCCCGACCCGGTGAGGCCGACCGCGACCACGGGGACCGGATCCATCTCGGCGACCTCAGCGACCAGCGCCTGCGCCGCCTCGACGGGGTTGCCCTCGGTGCGCCGGTAGACGCTCGCCAGCACGGCGCCGCTGGCGGCGTCGACCAGCGCGGCCTTGGCGCCGGTGGAGCCGAGGTCCAGCCCGAGCACGGCCGCGCGCGCATCCG
>JBLMXT010000302.1:0-3007 GCA_050257915.1 Deltaproteobacteria bacterium | reverse complement strand
TGTTCCGCGTGCCCGGCCACACCGGCAGCGAGAGCCTGTACGGCATCTGGTTCAACATCCTGATGGGGGCGATCACCATCGCGACCGGCGTGGTGACCGCATACACCGCCTGCCGCCTCTGGCCGCGGGGCGGGCGAGCCTACGTGGCCTCCGTCCTCTTCCCCGTCGGCGTCGCGCTCATCGGGACGATCGTGATCAACCGCTACGACGTGGCCGTGGCGCTGCTGATCGCCATGTTCATCCTCTGCATCACGCAGGGCTGGTACACCGCCGCCGGGTTCGTGATCGGCATGGGCTTCGCGCTCAAGCTCACGCCGCTGGCGCTGCTGCCGCTGGTGCTGCTGCTCGCCGGACCACCGCGCCGCTGGGGCTGGCCGCTGGTCGCCTTCGGCGCCGCGGCCGTCGCCCCCTTCCTCCCCTACGTGCTGCAGTCCTGGGAAGGCGTCTGGCACGTGTTCCAGTACCACCTCGAGCGGCCGCTGCAGATCGAGAGCGTGCTGGGCACGCCGCAACTGCTCGGCCAGCTGCTCGGGGCGGACTGGGCGTCGTGGGCCTGGAGCCACGGCTCGCACTCGCTGGTGGCTCCGGGCGTCGGCCTCGCCGCCAATGTGTCCGGCGGCCTGACCCTGCTCGCCGTGGCCGCCGTCTACCTCGTCGCCTGGCTGCGGCGCGAGCGCCTGCGGGCCGCGCCGGCCGACCAGGCGCTCGTCGTGCTGGCGCTGCTGCTCGCGCTGATGACCTTCGGCAAGGTGCTCTCGCCGCAGTACTTCATCTGGATCCTGCCGGCGTGGGCGCTGGTGGCCGCGCGCGACCGCTGGATCGCCGTGCTCGGCGGCCTCACCCTGGCGCTCACGCACGCCGAGTTCCCGGCGCTCTACTGGAACCTGCTCGACATGCAGCCGCTGCCGCTGGCGATCGTGGTGGCGCGGAACACGTTGCTGCTGGCGACGTTCGCGGTGGCGCTGTGGCGGGTGTGGGGGCTGCCGGATCACGGGGACGCGGCCCTCCACGACGTGGGAACGACGCCTCGTCTCGCCGTGAGAGAGTGAGCGGATCTACAGGATGACGTCGATGACTTCTATGGACGTCGCCCTCCCGCCCTCGGCGGCGATGAGCGCCGCGTCGAGGCGCACAGGACCCTCAGCGACCTCGAACGCCTGCGGCAGCTCGGTGGTGAACCGGCGCAGGATGATGTCGGTGCGCACCCCGATCACCGAGTCGCGCGGACCCGTCATGCCGACGTCGGTCATGTAGGCGGTGCCGCCGGGGAGCACGCGCGCGTCGTTCGTCTGCACGTGCGTGTGCGTGCCCAGGACGGCGGTCACGCGGCCGTCCAGGTAGTGGCCCATGGCCACCTTCTCGCTGGTCGCCTCGGCGTGCAGGTCGACGACGATGGTCTCGGCGAGCCCCTGCGCCTCCTCGACCAGGCGGTCCACGATGCGGAACGGGGACATGCCCGTCTGCAGGAAGAGCTCGCCGGCGAGGTTGATCACGGCGACCTCGGAGCCGTCGGCGGCCGGCCGCACCGTGAGGCCGCGGCCCGGCGCCCCCGGCGGATAGTTGGCCGGGCGCACGATGCGCTCCTCTGTCGCCAGGAATGTATACACTTCCTTCTGACGCCAGACGTGGTTGCCGGTGGTGATGACGTCCGCGCCGCCCGCGAGCAGGCGCTCCGCGATCTTCGAGGTGATGCCTGCCCCGTTGGCGGCGTTCTCGCCGTTGACGATGACGAAGTCGACGGCGTTGTCGGCGCGGTAGCCCGGGAGCCAGCGCAGCAGCGCCTCCCGCCCAGGCTTCCCGAACACGTCACCGACGAAGAGGATATTCATAGGTGCAGTCTACCCGACGCCCGGGTCGCCCGAGTTGAGCGACCGGCGGCCACTCGTGCGATACTGCCGATGAGATGAAGCAGCCACTCTGCCCCTACCTCGTCCGCGAGACGACGGTCCACCGCGGGAGCCTGGACGTTTCGGCGCCGGCGCAGTACGAGGTCGTCTCTACCTGGTACTGCACGCACCCGTTCCACGGCATCCGCCTGGAGCTCGGCGACGGACGCGCCGACGTCGAGCAGCACTGCGGCGCGTGCACGCTGCCGGGGGCCAAGGAGGCGCAGGGCGACGCCGATCTCGAGCGCGAGCCCGAGCGGACGCCCGAGAGGAGCAAGGCCGGGTCGTAAAGAGCCTCCGGGCGGCCCCGGCGCGGCCGGCGGCGCGACTCGGTCGCGGCCGCGCGGCTACCCTGAGCCTCAGCCGCCGATGAGCAGCCTGAGCGCGCCCTGGGCGGCGTCCAGCAGCGGCCCGGGGAACAGACCCACCAGCACGACACCCAGCGCGGCGAGCGTGACGCCGGTGATGACACCGGCCTGCGAGCTCGCCGCCTCGGCCTCCACCAGCGCGCCTTCCGCGGCCTCGCGGAAGAACATGTACCAGACCACGCGCAGGTAGTAGTACGCCGACACCGCGCTCATCACGACGGCGATGATGGCGAGCCACGTCAGGTCCGCCTGGATGACCGCCGTGAACAGGTAGAACTTGCCCCAGAAGCCCACGGTGGGCGGGATGCCGGTGAGCGACACCATGAACAGCGCCATGAGGATCGCCGGCCACGGCATGGTCCGGCCCAGGCCGGCGAGACCGTCCAGGGAGTAGTCGTACGTGCGCCGGGCGCGGATCCAGATGAGCACGCCGAAGGCGCCGAGGTTCATGAGCGCGTAAGCGGCGAGGTAGAAGAGGATCGCGCTGATGCCGAGCGTGTCGCCGCTCTTGCCGGCGGCGATGACGCCCAGCGTGAGGTAGCCGGCGTGGG
Source organism: Deltaproteobacteria bacterium (assembly GCA_050257915.1). Lineage (GTDB taxonomy): Bacteria > Actinomycetota > Thermoleophilia > UBA2241 > UBA2241 > CAIXSE01. Next base: position 202 of record JBLMXT010000302.1, on the reverse strand, counting down.
CGATGCTCGAGTAGGCGAGCATGCGCTTGAGGTTGCGCTGCGGCAGCGCGAGGACGTTCCCCACCACCATCGTGAGGATCGCCAGGATGATCATGACGTGGCCCCAGTCGGCCCAGTCGGCGCCGGCGGCGACGAAGAACAGCTTGGCGAAGCCGATGAAGGCGGCCGCCTTGACCGCGGTGGCCATGAAGGCCGTGACGGG
>JBLMXT010000301.1:0-4922 GCA_050257915.1 Deltaproteobacteria bacterium | reverse complement strand
TGCCCGGCTTGCCGTGCTCGTCGAAGACGATGATCGGCGCGAGGTGGAGCCGGCGGAGCGTCTTCGCCATCGTGGGGCTCACGCGCCCGCCGCGCACGGCGAAGTCGAGTGAGGCGACGGTCCCGAAGATCCTGATCTGCCGCTTCGCGAGCTCGGCCACCCGCTCCACCTCGTCGAGCTCGGCCCCGGCGGCGATGGCCTCGCCGATCGCCTCCGTGAGCAGTCCGGCGCCCACGGAAACGAGGCACGAGTCGATCACCCGTACGCGCTGGGGGTCGACCTCGAGCGCCGCGGCCCGCGCCGCCTGGACCGTGCCGGACATCGCCCCGGCGATGTGGACGCTCACCACGCCTTCGCGGTACTCCAGCAGCCGGCGGTAGGTCTGGACGAAGTCGGCGACCGCCGGCTGCGACGAGCGCGGCACGTCCGACCCGCTCAGGATGCGGTGCACGAACCCCTCGGCCGAGATGTCGACCCCGTCGAGGAACTCGGCCTCGCCCAGCGAGAGCGTGAGCGGCACGGCCACCACCCCGAGGCGGAACGCCTGCTCCTCGGGCAGGTCGGTGGTCGAGTCGGTGACGACGGCGATGGCGGCCTCGCGGCCGGCGAGCTGCTGGAGCACCATGTCGTCGACCTTGCTGTGCTCGATCACGCCGAGCTCCGCCACCGACGCGAGGAAGCGCTGCGGCTCGTTGGTGTGCAGGTGCACCCGCAACCGCGAACCGCCGCCGGCGACCACGAGTGAATCACCGAGCCCGGTCACCCGCGCCATGACCTGCTCGCGGGAGAACGGCTCGTCGTCGCGCGCCCGGAGCAGCGCCTCCGTGCAGAAGCGGAAGCGGTCGTCGATCTCGTCGTGCTTCTCCGAGAACGGCGGCAGCCCGCGGGCCGGGGCCTCGCAGGCCTCCCACGCGGGTTCGTGGCCGCCGCGCAGCGAGTCCATGAGGCCCTCGAGGAAGAAGACGAAGCCCTGACCACCGGCGTCGACGACCTTGCTGCGCGCCAGGATCTCGAGCTGGTGCGGCGTCGCCGCGAGCGCCTCCTTCGCGGCCACGAGGCCGTGGCGCAGCAGCTCGGGCAGGTCGTCCTCGTGGTCGCGGGCGCGCCTGCCCAGCTCGTGGCCCCAGGCCCGCAGCACGCTGAGGATCGTGCCCTCGCGCGGCTCCTGGAGGGCGGAGTACGCGGACTCCGTGCCCGCCAGCGCCGCATCGGCGAACTGCGAGCCGTCGGCGCTGCGCAGCCGCTCCATGGAGGAGGCGAGCCCGTGCAGGAACTGGGCGAAGATCGCTCCGGAGTTGCCGCGGGCCCCGTCGAGGGCGCCGTCGGCGGCCACGCGGGCGGCGACACCCACGGAGTCGGGAGCCTCGTTCCCGAGCCTCGAAGCCGCCGACCTGAGCGTCGCCGCCAGGTTGGCGCCCGTGTCGGCGTCGCGCACCGGGAAGACGTTGATGCGGTTCAGGGTCTCCTGCTCGCGCACGACGGCGAGCGCGCCGGCGCGCACGACGCGCGAGAACGTCTGTCCGCTCAGCTTCGTCGAGTGGTCGGCTGCGTCGGTCATCTCTGCTGCTTCCTACCCGTTCGAGCCGGAGAGGCGGTCACGTCCTCGGGGGAAGCGCGCCGACCTGCTTGAGCGCCTTGCGCGCGGCGCCGGCGACCGACTTGTCCACGTCGCCCATGGCGCGGCGGAGGGTGTCCGTCGCCGCCGGGTCGCCGATCTTGCCCAGCGCCTCGACGATGATCATCCGCAGGAGCGGGTCCGGGTTGTGCATCGCGAGGCAGAGCGGCTGCACCGCGACCGGGTCCTTCATCAGGCCGAGCACGTAGGCCGCATCCTGGCGGCGGTGGAGGTGGCCCTCTCTGAGGATGAAGAGCAGCCGGTCGCGGGCGGGCGGGCCGATGATGAGCAGCGCGTCGCGGGTGGTGTTCAGCTGCACGATGTTCTTGGTCTGCAGCCGGTCGATGAGCTTGTCCAGGTAGCCCTCGAGCGCGTTGCGCGCGGCCGCGGCGACCTCCGGGTCCTTGTACCTGGCGGCCTTGACGAGGCCGTCGATCTTGCCTTGCGCGTCGAGCTTGGCGACGTTGGGCGGGCCGAACAGGGCCACGGAGCACTCCTCAGGGTCGAGCCTTCCGGACGGGCGCCGGGCGTTCCTGGGGCGCCCGGGAGGCAAGTCTATCGCAGGATGCGGTTCGCGACCTCGAGGAGGCGCGCCGGCAGGTCGTGGAAGGTGCGCACAGGGAACACGTCGCCGTGGCCGGCGTCGGCCAGCTCGCGGCACAGTTCCGGGTTCATCTTGTAATCCTCAGTGAGGAGGACGAACAGCTGCGGGAAGCGGTGCGCCAGCGGCCGCGGGTCGCCGCCCGCCGTGACGACGCCGTCGGTGATGAGGAGGCCGCTGCGGCGGGGGTTGCGGCCGCGCTCCAGCTCGGCCGCGCCCAGCCCCAGCGCCGCCTCGATGTTGGTGTAGCCGCGCACCGGCTGGTCGAGCATGCGCCGCACCACCTCCTGCGGCGGGTCCGGCACGTCGAGGTGGGTCACGGCCGTCGCCTTGTCCTCGAAGACCACGACGGACAGGTCCTCCGGGTGCAGCTTGAGCGCCAGGACCGCGGCGGCCACGGCGGCGATGGCCATGTTCTCGCCGCTCATGCTGAGCGAGGTGTCGACCATGAGCACCACCTGGTGACGACGGTCCACGCGCCGCTGCGCGATCCAGTCGCCCGGCTCCGGGTGCGGCTTGCCGAGGACGTTGTCGAGCGTCGACTCCACGTCCAGCTCGCCGGACCAGGGCTCGCGCTGCGGCTCGCGCACGGTCTGGGTGGCCGCCTGCAGCGGGCCGACGAGGCGGGCGGCGCGCTGGAGCACGGCCCGCGCCGCCAGCCGCTCGGCGTAGTACCGCAGGCCCGCGTCGGCCAGACGGCAGTCGCTGCGCGTGAGATTGACGGCGATCGTCCAGCCGTCGAGCTCCTCCTGGCCGACGCGGTAGCGCGTCGCGAGCGCCGCCAGGGGAGCGTCGCCGGCCGGCGGCTCCGGGGCGCACGACGGCAGGCCGCGGACTTCCACGCGGCCCTGGTGCCGGAGCGGCGCCCCGGCGGATGGGGTCAGGCTTTTGGGCTTGGCCCGGGCGGCGCCAGCGCGACGTCCGGGTCCTCGCCGCGCTCGACGACGAGCTCGAGCAGCTCGTCGAGCGCGGCGCCGAAGTCGGCGTCGATGTCGTCGCGCAGGTCGACGCGCGTCGTCAACGCGGCCTCGGCCGCGCGCCGCAGCACCTCGCGGCTCACGGCCCCGCAGGCGTCGCGGTCGTCGGCCCACAGCCGCTCGGCGATGGCGACCGTCGCGATAGCCCCGCGCACGGACGCGCCCTTACGGAAGCGCGGGTGCAGCCGCGTCGCCCGCGTGAGCCGCACGGCAGTCTGCACCAGCGCGGCGTCGTCCGAGCCGGTCTCCGCGGCGACGATCCCCGCCTCCTCCGCGGCGTCCTGGTAGTGCAGAGCAAGGTGCTCGAAGCGGTCGCGGAGCGCCTCCGAGAGGTGCCCCGTGGCGACATACTCCACAGGGTTCTGCGTCGCCACCACCTGGAACCCGTCGGCCGCGCGCACCTCGCCGATGTGCGGCACCTGCAGCAGCCGCTCGTCGAGCGCCGGCAGGAGCACGTTCTGCACGCTCTCCGGCATCCGGTTCAGCTCGTTGATGAACAGCACCTTGCCGTCCCGCATGGCCTCGACCAGCGGCCCGGCGAAGAACGCTTCTTCCCCGTACCCCTGCTTGAGCACCAGCGGCGGGTCGAACCACCCCGTGAGCTTGCTCTCCGAGTAGCGGTCGTCGCCGTCGACGCGCACGGTGTCGCGCCCGAGGTGCTCGCACACGGCCAGCGCGACGGTGGTCTTGCCCACGCCCACGGGACCCTCGAGGAGGAGATGACGGCCGGCGCCGAGCACGGCCAGCGCGGTGGCCAGCTCGCGCTCGCGGCCGATGATGCCGTGCTTCTGCTGGATCTGCTTGATGGGCGTCATGTCGTCACCTTCGTCGTAGCGCTGCCGCAGGTCCCTGCCGCAGACTGGGTGCCTGATCGCTTCGACGATATCAGGACCGGAGGCCATCGGGCGCACCCCGCCTCGGGTGAGCACCCCGCCTCGGGTGAGCACCCTGCGGCCTCGCCGCGCCGGCCGACGTGCGGATGGCTCAACGCAGCACCCGGTCGGCCACCTCGAGCATGCGGCGCGGGAGGGCCGGGAACCCGTCGACGCGCACGAGGCCGCCGTCTGCCGCGCGGGCGACGGCCTCGCCGACGCGGAGCCGTGGCGCGATCCAGGCGGTGACGGGCGCCGCCCGGTCGCGGGCCGCGACGTGGTCCTCCATCAGCAGGACGTGCAGCGGCCCGAACCGCGCCGCCGCCGGCAGCGGGTCCGCGCCGCTCGTGCAGACGCCGTCGCTCACCAGCAGGCCGCAGCGCCCCGGGTCGCGGCCGCGCCGCAGCTCGCTGTGCCCCGCCTCGAGCGCTGCGGCGATATCGGTCCCGCCGCCGCACGGCACGGAGAGCATGCGCCGGACCAGCTCCGCCGGCGCCAGCTCCTCGCCGAAGCGTGCGACCACGCGAGCGACGTCGGCGAACAGCACCACGGCGAGGTCGCCTGGCCGCAGCTTGAGCGTCAGCACGGCCGCGGCCACCGCGGCGAGCGCCATCTTCTCCCCCGCCATGCTGAGCGACGTGTCGACCATGAGCACCACCTGGTGGCGACGGTCGACCCGGCGCCGCACGATCAGGTCGCCGGCCTCCGCGTGCGGCTTGCCCAGCAGGTTGGCGATCGAGGCCTCCTCGTCCAGCTCGCCGCCCCACGGCTCGAGGAGCGGCTCGCGCACGGTCTTCGTGGACGCCCTGAGCGGCCCGACGAGACGGCCGGCGCGCCGCAGCACGGCGCCGGCCGCG
>JBLMXT010000300.1:0-2649 GCA_050257915.1 Deltaproteobacteria bacterium | reverse complement strand
CGGCGGCGGCGAGCTGCTCCGCCGCCGGTGGCGACGAGCCGCGCCGCCGCGCCCGCGCCATCACCTCGGCGACCTTGAGGCCGGCGGCGTGTTGCGCGACCACGGCCTGCGGCAGCAGGTCGAAGACGCCGCCGGGGCCGCCGGCGGGCCGGCAGCGAAGGCCGGCGGCGCCGAGCGCGCGCAGCTCGCTCTCGGCTTCCAGCCCCACCACGGCGAGGTGCGGCGCGGCCGCCGCGAGGCGCGCCGCGTCCACGGGCGCGCCGGGGCCGGCGGTCCGCGTGTCCGCGCCCACCGGACAGAGCACCAGCGCGTCGGCTTCGGCGAGGCGTCCGGCGACGGCCTCTTCGGCGAGCGTCTCCCCGATCTTCTCGCCGCCGTACAGGCCGACTCTGCCGGCCGTCTCCGGCGCCGCCACGAGCACACGGGCGTCGAGGCGCGCAAGGGCCTGCACCACGTAGGGGACGGCGGGGCCGTCGCCGGCGACGACGATCAGAGACCCGGTCACCTCGACCCCGAGGTCGAGCAGCCCGGCGAGCACCGCCTGAGGGGCGTAGCGGTGGAGGCCGACGGCCTCCTCGTCCAGCCCGGCGACGGCGATCCCGTGTCGCCGGCAGGTGGCGACATCCACGTCACCCGGGCGCCAGTGCGCCGTCCCGCGCATGAGGGTGACCGCGGCGGTCGCGGCGACGTTGCGGACGATGGACTCGTCGACGGGCCGGACTCCCGGCAGATCGGTGATCACATCCACCGCGTCCAGCGGCGCCTGCAGGCGTGTCGTCAGGAGCTTCACGCGCGCGTCCACGCGTGCGAGCTCCGCGAAATACGCGGTCTGCTCTTCGGCCTGCTTGCGCGAGGCGGCCACGCTGTCGCGCCCGACGGCGTACACCTCGTCCGCGCCGGCCAGGGCGGCGATGACCGGGGTCACGCGCCGGTAGCCCACCGACGCCTCCGTGAGCACGCGCAAGCCCTTCAGGTCGAGGCGCGTGCCCTCGATCGCGCGGCGGATGAGGCGCACCGCGCGCAGGCCCGGGAAGCGGGCGTCGCAGGCGAAGCAGTCGAGGTCTCCGGTCATGGATCTCATCCTACCTGCTGGGCCGCGCCCGCGAACGCCTCGCCGCCCGCCCCCGTCTCCCGACGGGCGCCACCCGGGACGGCGTCCACGCCGGGTCGGCGCACGGCGCCGGCCCGGCTATACTCGAGCCTCACCGTCCGCCAGGGGGAGCCCGGGTGAGAGCAAGGGTCGTCCAGAACCGAGCGCGTGCGCAGGCCGTCCTCGCGGCCGCGCTGCTGCTGGCCGCCGCGCTGACCGGTGCGCTCACGCTCGCGCCGGCGGCTGCGGCAGGCCCCGACGCCGGCGCCATTGACACCTTCCTCGCGCAGCACGCGTCCCCCATGACGGGCAGCGGCGCCACCTTCGTCCGCGAGGGGCAGGAGCACGGCGTCGACCCCGTCTTCCTCGTCGCCATCGCCGGCGCGGAGACCAGCTTCGGTGCGTTTCTCTACGCGGAGAACGGCGACCAGTGCGCCTACAACGCCTTCAACTGGTTCTACGGGCCCACCTGGCCCACCAGCGACTTCACCTCCTGGGACGAGGCGATCGCCCGCGTCGCCGAGGGGCTGAGCGGCGAGCTGTACCATGCCGCGGGTCTCGTCTCGGTCGACGCCATCGCCCCCAGGTACTGCCCCGACGGCACCGAGCAGTGGGTCGCCAACGTCAAGGCGTTCATGAGCGAGCTCGGCGGCGACTGGACGGACACGCGCGTCGCCGCCACCGGCGTGGTCCCCGTCGCGAGCCCGACCCCGCCGTCCACGGAGCCTGGCCTGGTCGCGCTGAGCGGCTCGGTCAAGCTCGACAAGGGCGACCGCGAGGTCGGCCAGCGCATCTACGCGTGGTTCACTTTGACCAACACCGGCGGCCAGCCGCTCGACCTCGGGGGCATCCGCCTGGCGATCCGCGGTCCCGGCCGCGTGGTCCGCGACATGGTCTCGGACCAGCCGCTCACCCTCGCCGCCGGGCAGTCGCTCGAGGTGTCGTCCTCGTGGCCGCTCGACCTCGCCGGCCGCTGGCACGGCTGGATCGAGGTCTCGCACGACGGCACGGCCAGCCTGGTCGGCGACGAGCAGGCGTTCGGCTTCTGGGTGCGGCTGCCGCAGGACCAGGTGCGGCAGCGCTGGGAGCGGCGGGCCGCCACGCTCAGCCAGTCCCTCTGAGATCTCCTAGAACTGCACGTACAGAAACGGGCTGGGCTTGCTCAGCGCCAGCAGCGACGCGGCGAGCAGGATCCCCAGCAGCAGCGCGTACCGGAGCTTGGGCCGCGGCTGGATCTCCCACGTGTTGGGCAGCAGGTTCACCCACAGGAGTCCGCCGACGATGAAGGCGGCGAGGAGCGGCGCGACGGTCCGGATGCCCTCGCCGGTCACCCCCTGCAGGCCCAGCATGGCCTCGAACACGTCCTTGGCGGCGCGCAGCGACGAGGCGCGGAAGAACACCCAGGCCACGGTCGCCGCGCCGAACGTCAGGATCCGGTTCAGCCACACCCACCGCGGCGTGAGCCCGTACCTCTTCGCCACCACGTGCACCGACTGGTAGAAGCCCCACAGCAGGCCCCAGAAGACGAACGTCCAGGCGGGGCCGTGCCAGAGGCCGCC
>JBLMXT010000299.1:0-7909 GCA_050257915.1 Deltaproteobacteria bacterium | reverse complement strand
GGCGAAGCCGAAGTCGATGAACCAGGGACGGCCGTCGGGCGCCAGCAGCACGTTGGCGAGGCGCAGGTCGCGATGCGCGATGCGGCGCTGCCGCATCACCGCGACGCCCTCCCAGATGCTGTGCAGCACATCGTCGGTGCTGGCGTCGTCCGCGACGCGGTCGAGCGAGTCGCCGGCGACGCGCTCGTAGGCGAGCAGGAAGCCGTCGCCGCCGGTACTGGCGCTGACCACCAGGCGGGGCGTGAGGATGTCCGCGTCGCTTGAGTAGAGCGCGACCAGCGCCTCGTGCTCCACCATCCGCTGCAGCGAGGTGAAGGGGCTGCGGTCGCCCACGTTCTTGACGCGCAAGAAGCGGTAGATGCGGAACATCAGGTCGGCGCTGCGCTCGTCGCGGCCGAGCACCTTGATGAACAGCGAGCGGCCATCCACGGCCTCGCCGAAGTAGGGGGTGGAGCTGCGCGCGTCCACGCCGGCGCGCGCGAGCCGCTTCAGGGGCACCCCGGCGCGCGCCATGGCGTCGACGACCTCCGGTCCGCGCGGGCGCTTGTTGGGTGCACCGAAGACGAGGAGCACGGCCGCGCCACCTGCGACGCCGCAGCCGAAGGCCAGGACGAGATCGGTCGGCACGTCGCCGCCGGCCACGGCGCGGAACACCAGGCCGAGGACCACGGTGAGCCAGCCGGCTCGTCGCCACGCGCGACTCACCCAGGGCGAGCCCAGGATGACGACGGCGACGCTGCTGGCCACCCAGTTCGAGTCGATCTCGGCTCGGGTGCTCACCCAGTCCGGGCGATGGATGGCCCGAAGCAGCTCGGGCTCCCCGAACTGCTGCACGATGCCCTGATCGAGCGCCGCGAGCAGCAGTTGCGCGACCAGGGAGGCGGCGACCAGCATCACGAACAGCCGGTACCGGCGGCGCCACAGCGCGGCCACGAGGATCGCCGTGAAGATGACCGAGGCGAAGCCCTGGAAGCCCAGATTGATGGCGCGGGCGACCGTCTCGGGCAGCGCGTCGAAGGCGCTGATCAGGTCGCGCTCGAAGCCGACGAGCGTGTTCGACGCGCCCCCTGCGAACAGCAGCCCGATCAGGACGAGCAGGACGCCGACGATCAAGCGTAGGACATCTGACGGCGAGCGCACGTGCCGCTCGGCCGGAGGCTCGTCGATCTCAGGGCGCGTCTCCGGCGGAGCCGGCGCGGCGCGCCACGGCCAGTAGCGGCGCACCAGGTAGACCGCCCCGGCGACCAGCAGGACCAGCACCGAGGCGACGATGTAACCCCGCACCGTCACGGCGACGGGGAGGGCTGTCATGGTCGCGATCATCTCGTCTGCGCCCGGGCGTCATCGCCCGAGATGAATGCTCGGCCCCGGGCGGGAAACCCGTCGGCCTTACGCAGACCGTGCCCACAGAAGAGGCACTTAGTCCGTTCGCCGGACCGCGGTGAAGTGGCCACCACGCACGCCGGGGACGATCGCAGCGGGGGAGACCGTGATCGTCGCTGACGCCTGTCCCGCGCCCCGAGGTCATCAGCGACGAGGAGCAGTGCCCTGCTCGATGGCGTCGTCGAAGCTCTTCGGCGACCCACTTCGTCCGTGGCAAACGTTGCGCCGCATGCGGGCGTCGGCGGCGGGCAGGGACCCCGGCCTGTCTGATAGCCTGCGGGCATGCTGGCCATCGTTCTCGCCCTCGCCGCCGGGGCGTCGTGGGGAGGCAGCTGCTTCCTCTCCGGCAGCCAGACGCGGCGGACCTCCCTCTGGACGGTGATCGTCTTCAGCCAGCTGGCGGGCCTGAGTCTGATGGCGGTGATCGTGCTGGCCCGCGGCCGAGCGTTTCCGGACGAGGTGCTGGCGCCGGCGCTCGCGGCGGGCGTGCTCTCCGTCGTCTCCATCGCCGCGTCCTATCAGGCGCTCGCGATCGGCGTGATGTGCATCATCGGGCCGATCATCAGCCTCAGCGTCGCCGTGCCGGTGGTCGCCGGCCTCGCCGCCGGCGAGCGCCCCTCGGCGCTGCAGCTGGCCGGCATCGCCGTCGCGCTCGGCGGCGTCGTCCTCGCGTCGCGGGAGAAGAGCGCCGGGACGTGCCACCAGTCCACGAGCAGGGCCAGCGTCGGCTACGCCGTGCTGACCGCGGTGGTCTGGGGGGTGGTGATGGTCCTCTACGCCAAGGGCGGGGAGACGGACGCCTCCTGGACCGTGCTTCTGTCCAGATCGACGAGCACGGTCATCCTGGCGCTGGCGTTCATCGTGGCGCGGCCCAGACTGAAGCTCACGAGGGCGGCCGTAGCCCCCATCCTGGCGATCGGCGTGTTCGAGGTCGCCGGCAATCAGCTGTTCGCGGTGGCGGCGACCCTCGGTTACCTGAGCATCGCCTCGGTGCTGAGCTCGGTCTACCCCATCTTCGTGATCGCTCTGGCCTACGTCTTCCTGCACGAACGTCTCAGCCGCACGCAGCAGCTGGGAGTCGCGGCGGCGCTCGCGGGCGTGGCGCTGATCGCCGCCGGCTGACGACCGGCGGCGTCCTCGACCCGGTCTCCCCAATCGGGCCTTGGGTGGGCTCTCTTGGGCTCCCGGGGGTACAACACCTGACGTGGCGTTCGCCTCAGGATCGAGACAGGAGTCAGACGATGTCCAGTGATGACGCGACCCAAGACGTCACCGCGGCGACCAGCGCGGTGTGGGACAAGCACGTCCCCGTCCCGGGAACGCCGGAGGGATTCACGGCGCGCACCACCTTTCCGACGAACCCCGACGGGGTCGAGGTGATGCTCGAGCGCTGGCAGGCTGGGACCGAAGAACCGCCGCACTCACACCCGGGCGACGACATGACGGTCGTGGTGGAAGGACGGATGTCGGTGCAGTTCTATCGCCGGGAGGCGCGCCGGTTGTACCCCGACGGAGAGAGGGTCTTCTTCGGCGAGGGCGACGTCGGCTACATCCGCGCCGGCCGGGTGCACGACGCCAGGTACATCGACGACTGCCGGCTCGTGTACGTCCACGATGGCGCCTTTGCGTTCCAGCCCGCCGACGCCGAGGTAGGCTGACAGGCTCAGGGCTGGGGGCTGGACGTCCGGTCCACGGGGGTGCTCCACGAGCGCAGCGTCTTCAGGTAGTTGGCCCGCTCGAACGCCGACGGGTCGTCGCTGGCCGCATAGCTGACGCTGCCGCGCAGCTCCTCGACCGAGACGTACTCCTGCTCGTCCATCCACTGCACGAGCTCCCGTTCAACCGTGGCGAAGTGCTCTCTGCCGTTGCGGAGCACCGCCGAGGTCATCATCGCGACGTCGGCGCCGGCCAGCAGGGCCTTGGCCGCGTCGCGACCGTGATGGATGCCGCCTGAGGCGGCCAGCGACGCCGCTCCCTCGGTGTGTGCGCGGAGGATCGCGATCCAGCGCAACGGCAGCCGCAGTTCCCAGGGCTGGCTCAGCTCGAGACTCGGCACGACCTTGCGCGAGTCCGCGTCGAGGTCGGGCTGGTAGAAGCGGTTGAAGAGGACCAGCCCGCTCGCTCCGGCCTCGACCACGCCGAGGGCGAAGTTGGCCAGCGCCGAGTAGTAGGGGGAGAGCTTGACGGCGAACGGGATGCCGCTCGTCGCCCGCACCTGCCGGACCACCTCGAGGTCGCTCGCCTCCATGGCGGCTCCGGCGCGCGCGGGGTCGGCCGCGATGCGGTACAGATTGAGCTCCAGCGCGTCGGCCCCCGCCTCCTCGATCAGCCGCGCGAAGCGTACCCAGCCTCCGCTCGAGGTCGCGTTGAGGCTGGCGATGACCGGCACCTCCAGCGCCGCCTTCATCGCCGCGATGGTCGCGAGATAGCGGTCGGCGGTGCTCTCGAAGGTCTCGACCTCGGGGAAGTAGGTGAGGGACTCCGCGAAGCCCTCGGTGCCCTGCTCCAGCACGCGGGTGATCTCCAGCTCCTCGCGGACGACTTCCTCCTCGAACAGGGAGGGCAGGACGATGGCCGACGCCCCGCTCTCCTGCAGGCGCAGCGCGCTGTCGACGTCCCCGTTCAGGGGGCTGGCCGACGCCACCAGCGGGGTGCGCAGCGCGAGCCCGAGGTAGGTTGTGCTGAGACGGCTCATCGTTGGCCCTCCTCGTCCGGCTGTTCGTCGCCGGGTCTCTCGTCTCCCTGCTCGACACCGTCGGAGGGCACCGTGCGCGAGATCGCGGCGAGCTGTTCGTAGTAGCGCCAGCGTTCGTCCACATCGTTCTGCATGAGCTCCGTGAGGCGGTCGAACCGCTCCGGATGCGTCCTGCCCAGGATGGCGAACCGGGCCTCAGAGGCCGTGAACTCGCGCACCGGCATCGAGGGCTCGCGCGAGTCCAGCTTGAAGGGCTGGCCGCTCGCGGCCGGGGTGGGCTGGAACCGGTACAGCGGCCAGAAGCCGCTGCGCACGGCGTGCTTCATGTGCTCCATCGACCTGGACATGTCGATGCCGTGAGCCGTGCAGGTGCAGTACGCGATGACGAGCGACGGCCCCGGCCAGGCGTCGGCCTCCAGGAGCGCCTTGACCGTCTGGGTGTCGTTGGCGCCGATGGCGACCTGCGCGACGTAGGCGGTGCCGTACGCCATCGCCAGCGCGCCGAGGTCCTTCTTGGGGCCGCCCTTGCCCGATGTGGCGAACTTGGCCACCGCCCCGCGAGGCGTCGCCTTGGAGGCCTGCCCGCCGGTGTTGGAGTACACCCCCGTGTCGAGCACCAGGATGTTGACGTTGCTGCCGGAGGCGAGGATGTGGTCGAGGCCCCCGAAGCCGATGTCGTAGGCCCAGCCGTCGCCGCCCATGATCCAGACCTTCTTGCCCACGAGATCGTCGGCCAGAGCGAGCAGGTGACGCACGTCGGGATCCTCCGGCCCCAGGCCCTCCAGCGCGCTCACGAGGTCGGCCACCCGGTCGCGCTGCGCGCGGATCTGGATCTCCCTCACCTGGGGCGCCGTCAGGATCTCGCGCACGAGCTCGGCGTCGAGCCTCGGAGCGACGCGCTCGAGGAGGAGCCGTGCCCTGGCGAGGCGCGCCTTGGAGCCCAGACGCATGCCCATCCCGAACTCGGCGGCGTCCTCGAACAGGGAGTTGCTCCACGCCGGCCCCCGCCCGTTGTCGTCAACGGTCCAGGGGGTCGTCGGCAGGTTGCCGCCGTAGATGGACGAGCAGCCGGTCGCGTTGGCGACCACGATCCGGTCGCCGAACAGCTGCGAGACGAGCTTGACGTAGGGCGTCTCGCCGCACCCGGCGCAGGCGCCGGAGAACTCGAAGAGGGGCTCGAGCACCTGCGAGCCCCGGACGGAGGCGCGCGGCATCAGGTCGCGGGCGAGCGCCGGGATCGCGTCGAAGAACGCCCAGTTCTCGCGCTCCGCGGCGCGGTGTTCCGCCGCCGGCTCCATGCCGATGGCCTTGCGCCGCACCTCGTGGTTGCTCCTGGCCGGGCAGACGTTGACGCAGACGCCGCACCCGGTGCAGTCGTCGGGCGACACCTGGATGGTCAGCTTGTGGCCGGGCAGCTCCTTGGCGCGGAAGTCCTTGGCGCGGAAGCTCTGGGGCGCGCCCTCGAGGTGCGAGGGCTCGTACACCTTCATGCGGATGACGGCGTGAGGGCAGACGAGCGAGCACTTGCCGCAGTCGATGCAGAGATCCGGGTCCCAGATGGGGATCTCGCGGGCGATGCCCCGCTTCTCGTACCTGGTGGTGCCGGTGATGAAGGACCCGTCCACGGGGAAGGCGCTGACGGGGAGCTTGTCGCCCTCGTTGGCCAGCAGCGGGACGGTCACGCGCTTGACGAACTCGGGGGCATCGTCCGGTACGGCGATCCGCGCGGCCTGGCCGCACTCGGCCGCGTCGGGCACCTTCACCTCGGCGAGCTCCTGCAGCGAGCGGTCGATGGCCGCGAAGTTCCTGGCCACGATGACGGGGCCACGCTTCCCGTAGGTCTTCTCGACCGACTCCTTGATGTGGGCCACCGCCTCGTCGGCCGGCAGGACGCCGGAGAGGGCGAAGAAGCACGGCTGCATCACCGTGTTGATGCGGCTGCCCATGCCCTCCTCCGCGGCGATCCTGTCGGCGTCGATCACCCAGAAGCGCATGTGCCGGCGGACGAGCAGCTCCTGGACCGTCGTGGGGAGCTCGCACCAGACGTCGTCGGCCGCGTAGGGGCTGTTGAGCAGGAAGGTGCCGCCCTCCCGGACGTGGCCGAGCACGTCGAGTTTGCCGAGGAGGCCGAACTGGTGACAGGCGACGAAGTCGGCGCGCTCGATGAGGTAGCTGGAGCGGATCGGGTTGGGACCCACGCGCAGGTGCGAGACGGTGACGGAGCCCGCCTTCCTGGAGTCGTAGACGAAGTACCCCTGCGCGTACAGGTCGGTGTTCTCGCCGATGATCTTGACGGAGCTCTTGCTGGCGCCGACGGTGCCGTCCGACCCCGTCCCGAAGAACACCGCCTGCTTCTCGCCGGCCGGGCGCCGGTAGCGGAACTCCGTGTTGGGCGCGAGGCTGAGGTGCGTGACGTCGTCGGTGATCCCGACCGTGAAGTGGCGTTTGGGGTCCGCCGCCGCGAGCTCGTCGTAGACCGCCTTGGCCATCCCCGGGTTGAACTCCTTGGACGAGAGGCCGTAGCGGCCGCCGATCACCCGCGGCAGACGCGCGAAACGCGGCTCGGCCGAGTCGGCGTCCTCGGCGAGGGCCGCGAGCACGTCGAGATAGAGCGGCTCCCCGGGGGCGCCCGGCTCCTTGGTCCGGTCGAGCACGGCGACGGCGCGCACCGTCGGCGGCAGGGCGGCGACGAGCTGCCGCGCGGGGAACGGGCGGTAGAGCCGCACCTTGAGCAGGCCCACGGGTTCGCCGTCGGCGGCCAGCGTCTCCATCGTCTGCTCGGCCGCGCCGATCCCGGAGCCCATGAGGACGACGACGCGCTCGGCGTCGGGGGCGCCCACGTAGTCGACCAGCCCGTAGGCGCGGCCGGTCTGTCGCTCGAACGCCGCCATGGTATCGGCGACGATGCCGGGCGCGCCGAGGTAGAAGGAGTTGCCGGCCTCGCGTCCCTGGAAGAACGCGTCGGGGTTCTGCGACGTCCCGCGCACGAGCGGCGCGTCCGGGCTGAGGGCGCGGCCGCGAAACGCGAGGATCGCGTCCTCGGAAACCAGCGCCCGGATGTCCTCGTCGCTCACGAGGACGATGCTCGCGATCTCGTGAGAGGTGCGGAATCCGTCGAAGAAATGGATGAACGGCACGCGCGCGCGCAGCGTGGCCGCGTGGGCGATGAGGGCGAAGTCCTGGGCCTCCTGCACGGAGGCGGACGCGAGCATCGCCCAGCCCGTGGTGCGCGCGTGCATGACGTCGCTGTGATCGCCGAAGATCGAGAGCGCGTGCGTGGCCACGGATCGCGCCGAGACGTGGATCACCGCCGGCGTCAGCTCGCCGGCGATCTTGAACATGTTGGGGATCATCAGCAGGAGCCCTTGGGAGGCGGTGAAGCTGCTCGAGAGTGCGCCTCTCTGCAGAGCGCCGTGCAGCGCGCCGGCGGCGCCCGCCTCAGACTGCATCTCGACGACGTCCGGCACCGTGCCCCAGAGGTTCGGCTTGCCGGCCGCGGCCCCGACGTCCGCGGCCTCGCCCAGGGGCGAGGACGGCGTGATCGGGTAGATGGCCAGCACTTCACTGAGAGCGTAGGCGACGCGCGCGGCGGCCTCGTTCCCGTCGACAGAGGTCCACTGCTCGCTCACGATGCGCCTCCAGGATGAGACTGCCGGGTAAGCCCTAGCGATGCTCGTTCCATGGTAGCAGCCGCAGCACGGCGTGGCCGATGGTTGGATCGCGGCGCCGGCGGCAACGTCAGCTCTATGGACACCGAAGGCAACTCCAGGGATGTCGTCACCTTCGAGATCGGCGACGAGGAGCCGGAGGGCGTGAGCAGGCTGCGGCGGA
>JBLMXT010000298.1:0-2990 GCA_050257915.1 Deltaproteobacteria bacterium | reverse complement strand
CCTCTTCATCGCCGGTGCCGGCGACCCGCTCTTCTCGCGCGCGAGTGTGACCCAATATGCCCGCGCCGCGAGCGGAGACACACGCGTCGAGTGGCTGCCCGGCGGCCACGGCGACTACTGGGCCGCCCCGGGCGCGCAGGCCGGGATGCATCGCGACTGGCTGCAGCGCCGCCTCTGACCCTCGCGTCGTCCTCTGGCCCGCCGTCGCATGCAGGCGATAGAGTCCGCACGACGAATGGCGTCGTTGCCACGCCCAGCCAGAGGAGGAGTCATGCGCAAACCCGTCGTCACTACGGTCCTGCTCCTCCTGCTGCTCGTCGTCGTGGCGGCGGCCGGCCTGGGTGGCGCGGGCACCGCGCCGCCGGCGCACGCCGGCCCGACTGCGTCCAGCTCGCACTGGTGCAACTTCATCCTCGCCGGCAAGGACGCCACGGCCGACGGCTCGGTCCTCATGGGCTACAACAACGACTGGTCGGCCAACAACTACGTCTACCTGCAGACCGTCCCCGGCGACGCCACGCACTACCAGTACGTCCGGCTGCTCACCTGGGGCGGCGTGCCCGAGGGCGGCATCAACGTCCACCAGCTGGGCGTCAACTACGGCACCGCCACGACGCTCGACAAGGCCGTCCTCGCCGCCGATCCATTCGTGAAGAAGGGCTACGGCGGCGAGATCTGGGACACCATCCTGCAGCAGTGCACGACCGCACAGGAGGCGATCACGCTCCTTGGCCAGATGGCGCAGACCGGGTTCACCTCCGGCGCGGCCGGCAGCTTCGGCATCGCCGACCCGGACGAGGCCTGGGTGTTCGAGCTCCTCGGCGGCCACCACTGGGTGGCGCAGCGCGTGCCGGACAACGCCGTCCTCGCGCACCCCAACATGGTGACCGTGCGGCAGATCGACCTCGGCGACCCCGACAACTTCCGCGGCTCGGCCGACCTTGCGTCCTTCGCCCAGAGCATCGGCCGCTACGACCCGGCCGCCGGCCCCTTCGACGTCGCCTGGGCCTATCACGACCGCGAGGTGCTGCAGTCGTACTACAACACCAACCGGCTCTGGGGCGCCTTCGACAGCGTCGCCCCGTCGCTCGGTCTCGACCCGACGATGCCCTATGCGGACCGGCCGGTTTTCGTGGTCCCCGATGAACCGATCACGCGCCAGGACATCGAGGACATCTGCCGCTACCACTACGAGGGCACGAGCATCGACCAGACGCAGGACTACACGCTGATGAGCCCGCACGCCCAGACCAACCGGCCCATCTGCTACTCGACCACGGACTACAGCGCCGTGTGGCAGCTGCGCTCGTGGAAGCCGGACGACATCGGCGGCGTCATGTGGGTCGCGCCGTGCCGCCCGTGCTCGAGCGCCTACGTGCCCTTCTACGGCTCCATCACCAGCGTCCCCGCGGCCTGGACCGGCAAGACGGCGTACAACCTGTTCCGCGCCGTCGCCGACAGCCTGGACAAGCGCGGCACGGTGGACGGCGAGCTCCGCTACAAGCACTACATCCCGCTGGTGCAGAGCGTGTACGGCGCGTTCGAGGCGGAGTGCGCGAGCGCGCAGGCGAGCACGGAGTCCACGGCCGTCGGCCTCAACGGTTCCGCGCGCATCGCCTACCTGACCACCTACTCGGCGCAGCGCGCGACGCAGGCGCAGGACCTGGCCGCGGGTCTGCCGGCGCAGATGCCGTGACCCGGCGTGTGACGGCCTGACGGACCGGGGGCGGGGTGGCCGGGCCGCCCCGCCCCGGTCCGTCGAGTGGCGATCACGCCGCGCCTGGAGGAGGCGCAGTGAACGAGACCATCCGACTGCTTGACGCGCGCTGTTCGACGCGCGCCTACGACCCGGCGCCGCCCACCGAGGAGGAGAAGCGCGCGGTGCTGCACGCGGCGATGCGCGCGCCGACGGCCGGCAACATGATGCTGTACTCGATCATCGAGATCGAGGACCAGGCGCTGAAGGACCGGCTGGCGGTGACCTGCGACCACCAGCCGTTCATCGCGCGGGCGCCGTGGGTGCTGCTGTTCGTCGCCGACTTCCAGAAGTGGATGGACCTGTTCGCGGCCTGTAGGTGCGACGAGCTGCCCGGCGTGCCGAGCGGCGTGACGCCGGGCCCCGGCGACCTGCTGATGGCCTGCAACGACGCGCTCATCGCGGCGCAGAACGCGGTCGTCGCGGCCGAGTCACTCGGCATCGGCTCCTGCTACATCGGCGACATCATGGAGCTCGGCGAGACGCACGCCGAGCTGTTGCGGATGCCGCGCTACACGTTCCCGGCGGCGATGCTGTGCCTCGGCCGCCCCAAAGGCCGCCCACGACGGACCGAGCGGTACGAGGCCCACGTGGTGCACAAGGACGCGTACCGCCGGCTCAGCCCGCGGGAGCTGAGTGAGGCGTCGCGCGAGCTCGACGCCATCCACGGCGCCCGCGGATCGCGGCCGGGGATCACCGGGTGCGTCCAGGACGTGTACGCGCGCAAGTTCACCGCGGACTTCGCCGTGGAGATGAACCGCTCGGTGGCGTGGTGGCTCGACCGCTGGTGCTCGGGTGGAGAGCCCGCGGCTGCGGAGTAGACGCCGCGGGCTCACCAGCTCCAGGTGCCGGAGGCGACGCACCACGCCGGCACCGCGAAGGTCACGATCGCGATGACGGCGATCAGCGCCGCCGCCGCTCCGCGCCTCGTCATCCAGTCTCTGATCGTCATGGCCTCTCCTCTGACGTGCGTGCCACAGTCCTGTTGTACCCGCCGTGCGCCGTGCCCGGTATCCTGACGGCATGCACGACGACCTGACCGGCTGGCAGCACGGCCACTCCTTCGGGCAGGAGGTCCGCCGGCCCGGAGAGGGCCGCACGCTGCTCGTGATCGCGATCACCGCGACGATGATGGTGGTGGAGATCGTCGGCCCGGGCGTCTACGCCGCCGAGGTGAGCGTCGTGGCGCACGCGCCGGTGGCGGCGGACGCCTACAAGGACAGGCTCCCTCGGG
>JBLMXT010000297.1:0-4285 GCA_050257915.1 Deltaproteobacteria bacterium | reverse complement strand
CCAACGTCGGCGACAAGAGCACCTTCTGCGGCATCGACCCGGCGCCGGTCGTACGCGCCGTGCAGCGGCGCGTCGCCGCCGGCGCCCAGTTCATGCTGCCCACGGAGGACGCGATCGCGGTGGCGGAGGAGCTGGCGCGCCGCTGGCGCCTCCCCTCCTGGCAGTTCACGCTGTCCGCCTCGCAGGCCAACACCGAGGCGCTCCGCCTGGCGCGGCACGCCACCGGCCGGCGCAAGGTCCTCACCTTCACCGGCAACTATGGCGGGCACGGCGACGAGATGCTGACGGCGTTCGCCGGCGAGGGCCGGCTCTCGTACCTCGGACTGGCGCCGGCCGCCGACCGCGACATCGACGTGATCCGCTTCAACGACGCCGGCGCGCTCGAGCGCGCCCTCGCCGGCGGCGACTACGCCTGCGTGTTCACCGAGCCGGCGCTGACCAACGAGGGCGTCGTGCTGCCCGAGCCGGGATTCCACGACGCCCTGCGCCGCCTCACCCTCGCGACCGGCACCCTGCTCCTCCTCGACGAGACGCACACGCTGATCTGCGCCCCCGGCGGCCTCACCGAGCGGTGGGAACTGCAGCCCGACGTGGTCGTCGTCGGCAAGGCCGCCGGCGGGGGGCTGCCGCTAGGCGCGTACGGCATGACGGCCGAGCTCGCCACGGCCTTCGAGCGCGGAGAGAGCCTCGCCGGTGAGCCGGGAGAGCTCGCCACCGGCGGGACGCTGTTCGCCAACGCGCTCAGCATGGCCGCGGCGCGGGCCGTGCTGACCGAGGTGCTGACGCCGGCCGCCTCCGAACACGCCGCCACCCTCGGCGCCGAGCTGGCCGACGGCCTGGAGGCCGTCGTCGACGAGGCGCAGCTGCCGTGGAAAGTCCAGCGCCTCGGCCCGCGCTCGGGCATCAGCTTCAGCGGCCGCCTCGCCCGCGACGCCGCCGAGGCGGACGCGGACGAGCAGCCGGAGCTCAACGCCCTGCTGCGGCTGCACCTCGCCAACCGCGGCGTGTGGGAGGCGATCAGCACGGCGGGGCCGGCGATGTCGGTGGACGCGACCCGCGACGACGTCGCAGCCTACGTCGCGGCGTTCCGCGCCTTCGTCGCGGACGTCACCGGCTCCGACTAGAGCCGGCGCGCGGAACGCCGAGCAGCCCCCGGTCCTCATCAGCCTCGGCCGAGGCAGCCCGTCTACGACACCTCGGCCGCCAGGCCCTCCAGGGTCTCCGCAAGGGACGGCCGGTCGGCGAACTCGAGGATCACGGAGGTCCGCCCCGGCCGCGTGCTGAGCAGGACGCGCTCACAGGACTGCAGCATGATGGTGAAGCCCATGCCCAGGCTCGAGGCGGTGGAGAACCCGCGCTGCAGCGTAGCCCGGGGCAGCGTGCGGAAGTCGATCCCCGGGCCGTCGTCGCGCACGAGCACCTGCAGCCGCTCGTCGCGCGCGAACAGCTGGTAGTCGCCGCCCCCGGCGTGGCGCAGGGCGTTGACGAGCGCCTCCCCGACCGGGGTGCGCACGTCCGCCTGCGGCGCCCAGTCCGGGAAGCGCTCGGAGGCCGTGCGTGCGATCGCGCCGCGCGCCTCGGCGAGCTCGCGCGGCGCGGAGACACGCTCCGGCTCCATGAGCGGCACGCCGAGCTGCCCCGCCAGCTCTTCTTCGGTGAGCAGGATCAGCTTGCCGCCGGTGACCGCGGCGAGGACGTCGACGTAGGCGCGGCGGATGTCCTCCTCCTGCCGCCGGAGCGCCCGCTCGGCGTGGCGCACGCCGGTGATGTCCAGCGCGGACAGCGCCCAGCGGTCGCGCCCGACGTTGTAGGCCTCGAGGAGCTCGAAGGCGTCGACGCTCTCGACGTAGAGCTCGGAGCGCGCGGACGAGCCGGAGCGGGCCGCGCTCGCGACCACCTCGAGGTACGAGCGCGTGCGCTGGTCGAGACCGTCGGGCCGGCTCAGCCGTTTCCCGACGACCTCCTCCCTGGCCATCCCGGAGCGCGCCAGCTGCGTCGGGTTCATGTCCACGAGCTCGAGGTCGGTGAGCTCCCCGTCGCGGTCGCGCAGGGCCTTGAACACGGTGAGCCCCTCCACGGCGTTCTCGAAGAGGCGCGTGTACCGCTCCTGCGAGGCCTCGATGCCGCGGAAGTAGCGCAACCCGAAGACCATGAGCAACGACGCCGTGACGACGACGAAGCCGATGCCCTTGAGCGACCCCAGCACGAGCTCGACGTCGTCAGGCAGCCCCAGCCAGGCGAGAAGCGTGTCCGAGAGCACGATCCAGGCGCCGGCGACAAGGGCGTAGAGCAGGGCGTACCTGAGCGCCAGCCGCCGCGCGGCGCGACGCCGCCGTCTGCGCGCCTCGGCGCGGTCTGTGGTCGCAGCAGAACCCATCGTCTCGATCGCTATCCGGGGATTCCTCAGGAACGGGCCGGACCCTTCATCACGGAGGGTTCCCGGCGGAGCGCCGCGACCCACACCCGGGGAACTGTTTGCCTGCTAACCTTTAGCCCGCTACCATTTCTCCGCGATCACGACACGGAGAAGCATGACCGGCGGACCCCCCATCTCAGCACACGACCTCGAGGGCCTCGACGACCTGTCGGCGCAGACGTTCCGCGCCTTTCACCGGGCGCTGCGCCTGCACCACCGGGCGCTGATGCGCGCGTTCGCCCGCCGCGGCATCCATCACGGCCAGGCGATGTGCCTGCGGCTGCTCTCCTCCGAGCCGGACGTGACCCAGCGCGACCTGGCGCGCGCGCTCCACGTCTCCTCCCCGACGGTCACGAGGATGGTCGGCTCGATGGAGAAGGCCGGGCTGGTGCGGCGTCGTCCCGACGCCGAGGACGCCCGGCTGGTCCGCGTCGAGCTGACCGAGGCCGGCCGCGCCCAGGAGCGCGCGATGCGCGCGGCCGCCGGAGAGTACGTCGCGCGCACGTTCGGGGTGCTGTCGGAGAAGGAGCGCGTCGAGCTCTCCCGCCTCCTCGGCAAGCTCGGCGACCGCATCGAGCAGGCCGCCGACGAACCCGACGAGGCGGCCTCGTGATCCGCCTCCTGCGCGGCGGCCTGCGCCCCTATCGCCGGCTCATCGCCCTGGTCGTGGTCCTCGTGTTCGTGCAGGTGCTCACCAACCTGTACCTGCCGACCCTCAACGCCGACATCATCAACAACGGGGTCGTCAAAGGCGACACCGCCTACATCGTCGAGGTCGGCGGCATCATGCTCGCGGTGACGCTGGTCTCCGCGCTCGCCGCCGTCGCCGCCGTCTACTTCGGCGCGAAGACCTCCATGGCGCTCGGCCGCGACACCCGCGGCGCCCTGTTCCGTCGCGTGCAGGGCTTCTCGCAGGCGGAGGTCAACCGCTTCGGCGCGCCCTCGCTCATCACCCGCACCACCAACGACGTGCAGCAGGTGCAGATGGTGCTGCTGATGATGCTCAACGTCGTGCTCATGGCGCCGATGATGGCCATCGGCGGCGTCGTCATGGCGCTGCGCCTCAACGTCACGCTCTCCACCGTCATCCTGGTCGCGATCCCCATCATGGGCGCCTTCATCGGCCTCGTGATCTCACGAGCCACGCCGCTGTTCATGTCCATGCAGAAGAAGATCGACCGCATCAACCAGGTGACGCGCGAGTTCCTGAGCGGCGTGCGCGTCATTCGCGCCTTCGACAGGACGGTGTACGAGGAGCGGCGCTTCGACGTCGCCAACAAGGACCTGACCGACACCTCGCTCAAGGTCGGGCGGCTGTTCGCGATGGTGTTCCCGGCGGTCACACTGATCATGAACTTCACGACCATCGCGATCATGTGGTTCGGCGGCAGGCAGATCGCCGACGGCACCATGCCCATCGGCGACCTCACCGCCTTCCTGCAGTACGTGTTCATGATCCTGTTCTCGGTGCTCATGGCCACGTTCATGTTCGTGATGGTGCCGCGCGCCGCGGTCTCGGCGCAGCGCATCATGGAGGTGCTCGACACCGAGCCCGGCATCGTCGACCCGGAGCGGCCGGCACAGGACGTGCCCGAGACCGGCCTGGTCGAGTTCCGCGACGTGGAGTTCCGTTATCCCGGCGCCGAGGAGCCGGTGCTGAGCGGCATCACGTTCACGGCCCGGCCCGGGGAGACGACAGCGATCGTGGGCAGCACCGGCAGCGGCAAGACCACGCTCATCAGCCTCATCCCGCGCTTCTACGAAGTGACGGGCGGCGCGGTGCTCGTGGACGGCGTGGATGTGCGCGAGCTCTCGCAGCAGGACCTGTGGCGCCGGATCGGCCTCGTGCCTCAGAAGTCGTTCCTCTTC
>JBLMXT010000296.1:0-3693 GCA_050257915.1 Deltaproteobacteria bacterium | reverse complement strand
GGCCGTACATGATGTCGAACTCGGCCTGCTTGAAGGGCGGGGCGACCTTGTTCTTGACGACCTTGACCCGGCAGCGGTTACCGACGGCCTCGGTGCCGTCCTTGAGCGTTTCGATGCGGCGGATGTCGAGCCGGATGGTGGCGTAGAACTTGAGCGCCTTGCCACCGGTGGTGACCTCCGGGTTGCCGAACATGACGCCGATCTTCTCGCGCAGCTGGTTGGTGAACACGCAGATGGTGCCCGAGCGGTTGAGCGTGCCCGCGAGCTTGCGCAGCGCCTGGCTCATGAGCCGCGCCTGCAGGCCCACGAAGCTGTCGCCCATCTCGCCCTCGATCTCGGCCTTGGGGGTGAGCGCGGCGACGGAGTCGATGGCGACGATGTCGAGGGCGCCGCTGCGCACCAGCATCTCGGCGATCTCCAGGGCCTGCTCGCCGTAGTCCGGCTGCGAGACCAGCAGGTTGTCCACGTCGACGCCGATGGTCTTGGCGTAGATGGGGTCCATGGCGTGCTCGGCGTCGATGAACGCCGCCTGCCCGCCGAGCTTCTGCGCCTGGGCGATGAGGTGGTAGACGAGCGTGGTCTTGCCCGAGGCCTCCGGGCCGTAGATCTCGACGATGCGCCCGCGCGGGATGCCGCCCACGCCGAGCGCGATGTCGAGCGCCAGCGACCCGGTCGGGACGGTCTGCATCTCGTCGCTCACGGGGTGGTCGCCCATGCGCATGACGCTGCCCTTGCCGAACTGGCGCTCGATCTGGGTGACGGCCGCCTCGAGGGCCTTGTCCTTGTCCAAGGTAGCGCTCCTCTCTTGCTCAGGACGCGGGGAAGTCTGCTACGGGGGTGTGGATCGCTCCGGCCCGTTCCAGGTGGCTACTATACAAGACCATCCGGACGACACCAAACCCGCCGATGTTCACATTTTGCAGGGAAAATGGGTGACCTGGACGGCGGAATCTGGCGACGGTCACGTGCGGCAGCCAGGGGCGCTTCTCGGGCTCGTACAGGCCTTCGGCGGCGAGCCCCGCCGCCACGTCCGCCTGCAGCCGGCGGAGGGTGCCGGCGGGGTCGTCCAGCTCCAGGGCGACGACGCGCCGCTTGCCGTGCGCCGGCAGGAACAGCGGCTCGCGGAAGCGGCACTCGGCGCGCCTCCAGGCGATGCCGCCGAGGACGCGCTCGAGGTCCGGCACGCGGCCGGCGGCCACGTTGCCGAGGAAGGCGAGCGTGAGGTGCAGGGCCGGCATGACCCGCAGGTCCTCGTGCCGGCCCAGCTCCTCGCGCTGCCACGCGGCGACGGCGCGCTCGACGTCCCGGGGCAGGTCGCAGGCCACGAACAGGCGCAGCCGCTCCGTCCCGGTCGGCGCGGCGGCGCTCACGACGAGAGCGCGCGGCGCAGCAGGTGCAGCGCGGAGGTGGCGCTGAAGGTGCGCACGCTCTCGCGGTCGCCGGGGAACGATCCCCGGCGGACCTCCACGCCCTTGGGCCCGGCGCACCCGAGGAACACGAGGCCGACCGGCTTCTCCGGCGTGCCGCCGTCCGGGCCGGCCACGCCGGTGACGGAGAGCGCGTAGTCGGCGCCCAGCCGGGCGCGGGCGCCGGCGGCCATGGCCCCGGCGACCTCCTCCGAGACCGCGCCGTGCCGCGCCAGCACGCCTGGGGCGACGTCCAGCAGGTCGATCTTCGCCTGGTTGCCGTAGCTGATGACGCCGCCGAGGAAGTAATCCGAGCTGCCCGGCCTGGCGGTGATGCGGGAGCCGAGCAGCCCGCCGGTGCAGGATTCGGCCACCGCGAGCGTGAGGCCGCGGCTGCGCAGGGCATCGGCGACGAGGTCGTCGACGGTGCGGCCGTCGGTCGAGTACACCGGCGCCCCGGCCTCGAGCGCGGTCACGAGCGCGTCCGCCTGCGCCTGCCCCCCCGGCTCGCGCCGGTGGCGGATCCGCACGGCCACCTCTCCCCCGCCGACGTTGATGCCGAGCTCCACGAGGTCGTGCGGCAGCGCGTCGAGGATGGGGCCGACCTGGAGCTCGCCGACCCCGAACACGCGGACGACGCGCACGGCGACGTCCGGGAAGAAGCCGTCCCGCGCGAGCGTCGCGGCGGTCTCGAGCCACATCTGTTGAAATTCGTAGGGCACCCCGGGATAGGCGAAGATGCGCGTCTGTCCCGCGCGCGCCGCGATGCCGGGAGCGACGCCGGCCGGCGGCACGGCAGTGGAGCCGGCCGGCAGCCGCGCCTGGCGGCGCGCCAGCGTGAACGTCTCCGCGAAGTCGAGGTGGCGGCGCGCGGCGACGGCGCGGGCGCGCTCCTCCACGAAGGCGAGCGCGTCCGCGTCCTCCGCCAACGGGACGCCGAGGACCTCCGCCAGGCACTCGGCGGTGAGGTCGTCGTGCGTGGTGCCCAGCCCGCCCCCGATCACCAGCAGGTCGGGCTGCCCGTCCAGCGCGTGCCGGAAGGCGGCGGCGAGCCGCTCGCGGTCGTCGGCGACGGTGAGCAGTTCCGTGACCTTGACGCCGCGACGGCTCAGATCGTCGCAGACGAAGGCGCCGTTGGTGTCGCGGGTGCGGCCGTCGAGCAGCTCGTTGCCGCTGAGGACCACGGCCGCGCGCGGCGCTCCCGGCGGCATCAGGCGCTGGTCCCGGGCATGCGGATGAGGCCCCGGGCGTTCCTGAAGTAGTTCACGCCGCTCGCGAGGGTCACGACGACGACCACGACGGCCAGGATCCACTGGATGATGACGGCCACGTCGGTGGAGACGTGGATGAGCTCGGCGATGTCCGCCGTCGGGAAGAGCACGTACACGACGTACACGATCTGCAGCACGGTCTTGAGCTTGCCGTACTTGTCCGCGGGGATGGAGACGCCCTGCGAGACGCCGATGATGCGCAGCACGCTGACGGCGATCTCCCGCCCGATGATGACCATCGCGACCCACGCGGCCACGCGGTCCTGCGCCACCAGGGCGATGAGCGCCGCGGCGATGAGCAGCTTGTCGGCGAGCGGGTCGAGGAACTGCCCCAGCGTGGTGACCTGCTTGCTGCGCCGCGCCACGTAGCCGTCGAGCTTGTCGGTGGCCGCGGCGAGGACGAACACGGCGGCCGCGAGGAGGTCGCCGTACGGCTGCGGCAGACCCGAGAGGAGGATGACCAGGAAGACGGGGACGAGCAGGATCCGCGCGATGGTGATGCTGTTGGCGAGGTTCAGCTGGCTGCTCACGGTCCCCCAGTCGCGGCGACGGCCTCCACATCATACCCGAGGCTGCCGCGGACCACGGCGGGCACGAGCGCCCCGCGCCGCGCCCCGAGGCCACGCAGGAGGGCGCGGCCGTCGACGTCGGGCGCCTGCAGGGCGATGCGCCCGACGGCGGGGACGTCCGGCCGCGTGGAGCCGCGCTCCACGAGCACGTCGACGGAGTGGCCGGCGAGGGAGCCCCAGAAGCGCTCCGCCTCGCGGTCGATGACCTCGCCGAGGCGGGCGGCGCGCTCGAGAGCGAGCTGGTGCGGCACGGCGCCGGGCATGCCGGCCGCCCCCGTGCCCTCCTGCTCGTCGTAGACGAAGACGCCCGCCACCGCCAGCCCGGCGTCGCGGACGAAGCCCACGAGCTCCTCGAACTCGGCGTCGGTCTCGCCCGGGAACCCGGCGATGAACGTGGAGCGCACGGCGGCGCCGGGCAGCGCGGCGCGGACGCGCGCGAGGAGCGCC
>JBLMXT010000295.1:0-6229 GCA_050257915.1 Deltaproteobacteria bacterium | reverse complement strand
TGCTGTTCGGCCAGGGGATCTCCGGCTGGGTGGTGGCCGGCGGGGCGCTCATCCTGGCGGCCGACGCGCTCGTGGTAGTGCGTGGCGCCGGCGACGTGGAGCAGGCACGGCCGTTGTGAGGGTGAGCCGCAGAAGCGACACGGCGAGGCGCCGATGATCGAGGCCGACAAGACCATGGAGGACGTCGGTCCGGGGCCGAGTCGCGACCTGGCCGCCTACGCGATGGTCGCGGGCTGCTTCGCCCTTGTCGGGCTCAGCGGCAGCCTCGTCAGCTGGGCGACAGCGCCGGGCAGCGTGCTGCTCGTCCTGCGCTTCAGCATCGCCGCCGCCGTCCTTCTCGCGGTGTTCGCGCGCCGGCGCCCACTTCGGGGTGTCTTCCGGCGGGACATGTGGCTCAAGCTGCTCCTCATGGGCCTCCTGGACGGCGGCAGCTTGCTCGCGTACTTCTTCGCCGTCCGCTCCGTGGGCGTCGCCGTGGCGACCTTCCTCCTCTTCGTCCAGCCTGTGTGGGTCGCGCTCCTCGCGCCGCGGATCGTCAAGACGCCCACGGAGCGGGTCGTCTTCGCCTCTCTCGGCCTCGCCCTCGTCGGGCTGGGCGTGATCCTGGCCCCGTCGCTCCTTGGTGACGGAGTCCACCTCCCGGCGATCGGCCTGGCCGTCGGTCTCACCGCGGGCCTCTGCTACGCGGGCTTCCAGCTGCTGGTGAAGGGGCTGACCCGTGAGTTCACCAGCATCACGATCGTCATCGTCGAGTGCACGCTCGACACGCTCGTCATCCTGCCGCTCGCCGTCTGGCAGCTGGCCGCCGCCGGCGCGAGCCTCACGTCCCGCGACTTGGTGGCGGCCGTCGTCCTGGGCCTGCTCTGCACGGCCGTCGCGTACACGATGTGGGTCGAAGGGGTGGCCCGGCTCCGCGTCCAGCACAGCGCCATCCTGGGGTTCCTCACGCCGGTCGCCGCCCCGTTGTTCGACTGGCTGCTGCTCGGCGAGGCGATCACCGTCCCGATCGCGCTCGGCGGCGTCCTGATCGTCGCGGCCGGCATCCTGGTCGTCGTGCTCGGTCGCGGCGACGTCGAGAGAGAGCTGCCCCTGTGAACGACCAGTCCGCGCCGCGCCGCGACCTGATCGGCTACGTCATCGTGGTGGTCTCGTACCTCGGGATGGCCGGCAGCGCCCCGCTCGTCGCCTGGGCCGACGCACCCGAGGCGATCATCCTCTGTCTGCGCATGGCGTTCGCGGCGCTGGCGCTGGGGGCCGTGTTCCTGCGGCGCCCGATGCTCGCCGACTGGCGCCGTCCGGGCGCCGCCTGGAGGCTCGCCCTCATGGCGGCGATGTCGTCGCTCACCCTCCTCCTGTTCTTCTACGCGGTGCGCAACACCAGCGTCGCCATCGCCATGTTCATGCTCTTCCTCATGCCGGTGTGGGTGGCGCTGGCGGCGCCCCGGCTCTTCAAGTCGCCGCGCGAACCGATCGTCTGGCCGGCGCTCGGTCTCGCCCTCGCCGGCCTGGCGGTGATCCTCGTCCCCGACCTTCTCGGCGAGGGCGTCGAGGTCTCCCTGCTCGGCATGCTTGCCGCGCTCTTCACCGGGTTCGGCTACGCCACCTACACGATCTCGGTGAAGGGCCTGACGAAGATCGTCGCTCCGTCGACCATCTCCATGGCGGAGGCCGCCGGCGACACGCTGCTCGTCCTTCCCCTGGCACTCTGGCAGTTCAGCAGCACCGGCTACCAGCTGGACGGCAAGGCCTGGATCGCCGCGGTGGTCATGGGCGTCTTCTGTACCGCGATCCCGTATACGCTCTGGATCGTCGGGACCAAGCGTGTGCGCGTGGAGCACGTGACGATCCTCGGCTACATCGAGCCGGTCGCCGGACCGCTCTACGCCGTGTTCCTCGTCGGGCAGCTGCCGACGGTCTGGACGGTGATCGGCGGCGCACTGATCCTCGGGGCCGGCCTGTTGATCGTGGTGTTCGGCCGCGGCGAAGGCGAGGACTCCGTCGCCGCGGCCGCCGAGCCGGAGCCGCTCTGATGGCCGCCCGCCCCGACGACCGCTCGCCCCACCGCGGCCTCGGAGCCGCCCCATGAGCCGCGCCGCGCGCGGCTACCTGCTGGTGGCCGGCGCGTTCCTGATCATGGGCATGATCGGGGCGCTGGTGGAGTGGGCGACCGCGCCGGAGAGCGCCCTGCTGGTGTTGCGCTTCGCGACGGCGGGTCTCGTGCTCGGCATCGTCTTCGCCCGGCGCCGCCCTCTCGCCGGCGCGGCGGAGCGCTCCGTCTGGCCGCGCCTTCTCCTGATGGCGGCCATCGACGCCTTCACGCTCCTGCTCTTCTTCGTCGCCATCCGCGGAACGAGCGTCGCCATCGGCATGTTCCTGCAGTTCCTCGCGCCCGTGTGGGTGGCGCTCATCGCGCCGCGTGTGTTCCGCGCCCGGACCGAGGCGATCGTGTACCCCGCGCTCGCGATCGCCCTCGCCGGGCTGGCCGTGATCCTGGCGCCGTCACTGCTCGGCGAGGGCGTCGTGCTCTCGCCGTGGGGCGTCGCGGCGGGCCTGCTCGCCGGCGTCGGATACGCCCTCTTCCAGCTCGTGGTCAAGGATCTCACCAGGCGGGTCTCCGCCGTCACCATCGTCTTCACCGAGGCCTGGCTCGACGCGCTCATCCTGCTGCCGCTGGCGCTCTGGCAGACGGTCGGCGCCGGGTATCAGCTGACCACGCGCGACCTGGTGGCCGGCCTGGTCCTCGGGGTGGTCTGCACGGCGCTCGCGTACCTCATGTGGACCCACGGCATGAGCATGGTCAAGGTGCAGCACAGCTCGATCCTCGGCTACCTGGAGCCGGTGTCGGCGCCCATCTACGCGCTGCTCCTCCTCGGGCAGGGCATCTCGGTCTGGACGATCGCCGGCGGCGCCCTCATCGTGATCGCCGGCCTGCTCGTGGTGCTCCTGGGCGAGCACGAGGAAGACGGCGCCGGATCTCTGGAGCCGGCGCCGTGAAGGGGACCGGAGCCGGCTCAGGCGCCGCAGCCACCGCCGGCGAGCCGTCGTGAGCGCCGGCTCGCACCGTCTCAGAGGCTACGCCATGGTCGGCGGCTGCGCCGTCATGTTCGGCGCCACCGGCGTGTGGGTCGGCATGACCGACCTGCCGGCGAGCACCGTGCTCAGCATGCGCATGGCGCTCGCCGCCGCGCTGGTCGCACTGTTCGGCGGCGCCGGCCGCTGGCTGCGCCAGTCGCGGCGCCCGGGCGCTCGCCGCCGCCTTCTCGCGCTCGGCCTTCTCGATGCCGTGCAGCTCTACACGTTCATGCTCGCGCTGCGACACCTGGACGTGGCGCTGGCGGTGTTCCTCTCGTACATGTCGCCGATCTACATCGCTCTGGTCGCGCCACGGTTGCTCAGGCAGCGCACCGAGCCCGTCGTGATCGTGGCGCTGGCGCTCGCCGTGTGCGGCATCGTCGTCATGCTCGCGCCGGGTCTCATGGACCCCGCCCTGCGCGTGTCCGCGCTGGGCGTCGGGGCAGGCCTGGCGGCCGGCGTGCTGCTCGCGCTCTTCTTCCTGGTCGCCAAGACGCTCAGCGCCGAGGTGGACGGCAGCACCATGCTCATCTCCAACGGGCTGGTCGTGGCGGTGGTGATGCTGCCTTTCGGCCTGGTCCAGTGGGCTGGCGCCGGCTTCGCCTTCACGCTCACCGACTTCTGGGCGGTACTGGGGCTGGCCGTCTTCAGCACCGCCCTCGGCGGCACCATCTTCCTGCACGGCATGCGGTACATCCCCGTCCAGCACACCTCCATCGTCGGGCTCCTCGAGCCGGCCAGCGCCCCGGTCTTCGCTCTCCTGTTTCTGGCGGAGCAGCCGTCGCTCTCGACGCTGCTCGGCGGCGCCCTCATCCTCGTCGGCGCGGTGCTGGTGGTACTGTTCGGCGCCGCCGAAGAGGGCCTCGTCGGGTCACCGGAGGAAGCCGTGGGCGAGGCCGGGGCGACACGCAGGGCCGGCCGGAGCGCAGCCGACGAGCTCTCGCAGCCGCCTGGAAGGCGTCGCCGCAGCATCTGACGCCACCCATGACGCCACCCATGACGCCACCAGTGACGTCACTCGCCCGCGCGACCCATCGCCCAGCGCGCGGGCGGGTGTGATCGATGTACAGGCTGGCGTCCGGCGGGGCGCGCGACGCTCCTTCACGCGTACGCGTGCGGCGTGCCATTGCCCGGCGTATTCGATACGCTCAGGCGGCTGTCTCACAGCGACCTGCGCCGGGTCGCACAGGCTCGGGAGGGGGCCCGTCGTGACCATCCTTCTCATCTACAGCCGGCTTTGGCCCGATCCGGGGTGAGACCGGGCAGCATCCGCCTGTCGTGAACCTCCCGGTGGACGACCCGTTTGTCCGCCTTGCCTCTTCCCGAAAGGAACCCAGATGGCGAAGACCGTCGAAAGTGCCCCCAAGCTGAACCTCACCACGTCCATGGCCATGCTCGAGGACGCCCAGCGCCTCACGCCCGGCGGCGTCGGCGGCATCCGCCGCGCCTACAACTTCGTCGTCGGCGAGTACCCCGTGTTCCTCACGCACGGCAAGGGCGGCCACATCTTCGACGTCGACGGCAACGAGTACATCGACATGCTCTGCGCCTACGGGCCGATCATCCTCGGCTACGTGGAGGACGAGATCAACGACGCCGCCAAGGCGCAGATGGACAAGGGCTTCTGCTTCAGCCTCTGCCAGCCGGTGCAGAACGAACTCGAGGAGCGGCTCGCCGACATCATGCCCTGCGGCGAGCAGACGATCCTCGTAAAGACCGGCTCGGACGCCACCAACGCGGCCGTGCGCGCGATGCGCGCCTATACCGGCCGCGACAAGATCGCCCGCGGCGGCTACCACGGCGGGGGCGACTGGTGCGTCGAGCACCACGGCGGCGTGCCGCAGGCCGTGTGGGAGCTCACCAGGGAGTTCGAGTACGGCGACATCGCCGATCTCGAGCGTGTCTTCGCCGAGAACCCGGACGAGATCGCCGGGGTCGTCATCACCCCGGTCGGGCACCCGATGGCCAAGCCCATCATCGCGCCGCCGCCGGGCTACCTGCAGGCAGTCGTCGACCTGGCGCACAAGCACGGCGCCGTCGTCACCTTCGACGAGATCCGCACCGGCTTCCGCGTCGCCATGGGCGGCGCCAGCGAGCGCTACGGCGTGACCCCCGACCTCACCACGGTCGGCAAGGCCATGGCCAACGGCTACTCGATCGCTGCCCTGGTCGGCAGGCGCGAGGTCATGGAGGTCTACCTCAAAGACGCCTTCCTGAGCTCCACCTACTTCCCCAACAGCCTCGAGATGGCGGCCAGCATGAAGTGTCTCGACATCCTCGAGCGCGAGAAGGTGCAGGACGTGATCTGGGAGCGCGGCACGCGCTTTCTCGACAAGCTGGGGGCGATCGTCGCCGACGCCGGGGTGCCGGTCACCATGAGCGGCATCCCGCCGATGCCGTTCCTCACGTTCGACACTGTCGACGACCACTATCGCGAGCGGCGCACGGAGTTCTACACGCAGTGCATCCGCCGCGGCCTGTTCGTCCAGCCGTATCATCACTGGTACATCTGCTACCGGCACACCGAGGCGGATCTGGCCCGGGCGCTCGACGTGATCGAGGAGTCGCTGGCGTACGTGGCGTCGAGCCACCCCTGGCAGAGGTAGTCGGCCCGCAGTCGTTCTCGTCCTCGAAAGGGGGTCGCAGATGGACAAGCTGATCATCACCGTGGCCGGCGTCGGCGCCGAGACCACCAAGGACGCGCAGCCGGGCCTGCCGGTGACGGCGGCGGAGATCGGCGCCGACGCCGCGCGTTGCCGCGAGGCCGGCGCCGCTATGTACCACCTGCACGTGCGCGACGCCGAGGCCAATCCGACGCAGGCCGAGGAGGTCTTCGCCGCGGCGATCGCCGCCATCCGCGAGCGCACCGACATCATCGTCCAGACGAGCACCGGCGGCGCCATGGGTATGACTGCCGACGAGCGGCTGCAGCCGCTCGCGCTCCACCCGGAGATGGCGTCGCTCACGACGGGTACGGCCAACTTCGGCGACGACGTGTTCGTCAACGACACGGCGCTGATGAGCGAGTTCTACCAGCGCATGCAGAAGCAGGGCGTGCGGCCGGAGTTCGAGATCTTCGAGGCCGGCCAGATCGACAACGCTCCCAGGCTGGTCAAGAAGTACGGGCCCGCCGGCCCGCTGCTGCACTGGGACGTCG
>JBLMXT010000294.1:0-2832 GCA_050257915.1 Deltaproteobacteria bacterium | reverse complement strand
CCCAGCGGTAGAGCGTGGGCAGCGTGAAGCCGGTGATGCCGAGGGCCTCGGCGGCGCGCGCCTCCGGCAGGATCGCGCGCCTCTCGCCCTCCGGCAGCAGGTCGAAGAGCTCGGCGCTGGCGACGTAGTAGACCAGCGCCTCCACGCCCTTCGCGGCCAGCAGCGGCAGCGCCTCCTGCACGAAGGCGTACGTCACGGCGCTCTCCTGGAGCACGACGGTCACGTCCGGCGCCTCGCAGGGGCGCAGCGCGTAGACGCCCGTGACCGCCGCCTCGGGCGGCGCCAGCCCGAGCGCCGGCCGGTCCAGCACCGGCTCCGCCGGCCGGGTGACGAACGCCGAGATGACGGCGGGCCGCCGCGCCAGCGCCGCCGCAATCAGCGTCCAGACCTCCTGCGGCTCCCACGGCACGAGCGAGATCGCCGTCCCGGCGGGGAAGTCCTCCTGCAGCAACTGCAGGGGCTGGGGGTCGGCGTGCGTGGGGCCGTCCTCGCCGGTCTTGAGGCCCGCGTGTGCACACACGAGGATCATCGGCTTGTACGGCTCGCCGCTCGCGCCCCTCCGCGCCTGGGCGCCGATGGCGTGCAGGCGCGCGGCGAGGTGGCCGAGCGGCGCCATGAAGGCGCCGTAGGAGGACCCGACGCCGAGGTCGTGGCCGTAGGAGCTGATGCCGCTGAGCACGCCGGCGATGGCGTCCTCGCAGATGCCGCCCACGGAGAGCAGGCGCGCCTCGGGGTTGGTGCGCGCGTTCCAGAACCCGGCGGGAAAGCCGCCGGCGATGGTGTCCACGCTGGTGGAGCCCATGAGGTCGGCCGCGGCCACGAGGAAGGCGCCGCCGCTGGCCGCCTGCAGGTGGTGCAGGGCGCGGCCGAGCTCGCCGCGCAGCGTCGTGGACGCGCCGGGCTCGAGGCGCAACTGGTGCGGCGTCGCCTCCGGCGCCGGCGCTACCTGCGCCGCCGCCTCCGCCAGCTCGTAGGCGTCGTCGAGGCGCGGCGCGCCGGGCCGGGGAGCCCGCTCGCGGGCGTCGAGCCGGTCGCGGGCGGCCGCCAGCCGCTGCGCCAGCGCGGCCGCCGCCGGCAGCTGCTGGTGCGCCTGGGCGCGGATCGCCTGGAGCGCCGTCCAGAAGCAGCGCTCGCGCACGCTCGCGCCGTCGGGGCCGGCGCACGCCCGAGCGGCCGGGTCGCAGGTGGGCAGGTCGATCTCGGCGCCGGTCGCGCGGCTCAGCTCCGCGAGCGCTTCGTAGAAGCCCTCGGAGCAGAGCTTGTGCCCGGCGCCGTGGCTGCCCTTGCCCTCCACGCCGTAGCGCCAGCCCTTGTGCGTGCGGTAGACGATCGCGGTCGGCTGGCCGGTCTCGAGCGCGAGGGCGTGCCGCTGCGCCGCCACCACCTGCTGGAAGTCGTGGCCGTCGGCCACGTCGACCACGTTCCAGTCGTGCAGGTAGAAGAGTTCCCGCGGGTCCCACTGCACGTAGTCGCCGGGGAGGACGCCCTCGCGGCACACGTGGTCGGAGTCGATCGACGCCTGGTTCCAGTCGAGGTGCAGGATGAGGTTGGAGAGGGAGGCGGTGCCGGCCGCGGCCAGCGCTTCGCTCACGCGGCCGGGCGTGAGGCCGCCCTCGCCCTCGATGATGTGCACGCGGGGGGCGTCGGCGCCGTAGCGGTCGGCGGCGCCGAAGCCCAGGCCGATCGAGCTGGCGACGCCGACGCCGGAGGCGCCCGTGCTGAGCTTGACGAACGGGGTCGCCGGCGTCGGGTGCCCGTCGAGCGCGCGGGCGCCGGACTCGCGGAACAGCGGCGTGGCCGTGATCGGGTTGCGCCGGAAGCCGAGGAGGTCCTCGAGGCGGAGGCGCTGCTCCAGGATCGCGGGCAGCAGCGCCGGGTCGGCCACCGCCGCGACCTCGTCGCGCAGCGCCCACATGGCGTACAGGCCCATCGCCTTGTGGCCGGCGGCGTAGCTGATGAGGTCGGCGTCCGGGCGGTCCGGGTCGCCGAGCTCGTAGTCCATGGCGTCGAAGAGCGCCGCCGCGACCAGGCGGCCCGAGGAGATCGAGCCGCCGGGGTGGCCCGACGTGGGCACGTAGTTGAAGAGGAGGGCGCAGAGCGACCGGTAGAGCAGGTCGAAGGCCTCGAAGTGGGCGAGCTCGGCCGGCGTGAGCGGCCCGCCGGGCGGCATGACCTCCGTGATGTCGACGTAGACGGCCCGTCTCGGTCCGAAGGTGAACGACATGGTCCCCCGCTCCTTTCCCCGCGCCCCGTGTTCTTCAGCCGGATTCTACGACCATTCGACGGCCGTGAGGCCGCCGCCGCGGAGCGCCTGCGGCGCCGCGGCTACTTGAGCGTGTAGACCGTGACCTCTCCGTCGTAGCCGGGCCCCTCGCCCTCCGCGAACCGCTGGCTGAAGAAGATCCTGAAGTTGCCCGGCTTGAGCGGGCCCACGGTCATCGCGTTCTCGGTGTCCAGCTTGAACCCCTGGGTCTCGGGCGTCATGGAGTAGCCGAACCCCGTGCCGTAGTCGGCGTTGATGAGCCGGAAGGTGAGGACCACCGGCGGCGCGTCGGGACCGGTGAGCTTCCAGGCGAGCCTGGCCTGCGTGCCGAGCTGGTGTGTGCCGAGGTTGAGCTTCACCGGCGTCTTGCCCGAGACCGTGGTCGTCACGACCTCCTCCCACTCGGGCGACGGGCTGGCGCTCGGGGAGCCGCCGCCGCATCCGGCACTCGCGGCCGCCAGGGCGACGAGCGCGACCACGACGGCGGCGAGGACGACGAGCCTGGTGCGTGCGAGCATCGGGGCCTCCTCAGCCGGCGACGATGGTGTAGCTGCTGGACACGGGCGTAC
>JBLMXT010000293.1:0-4444 GCA_050257915.1 Deltaproteobacteria bacterium | reverse complement strand
GCTGGACGTTGAAGAACCCGGAGCTGAACGTGAGCAGGAAGGACAGGCCCCTCGGCAGCACCAGGAAGTACGCCAGGGCGACCCCGAGGAAGAACAGGATCGTGGTCGCGAAGACGACCGGGTAGAAGTACTTCTTCTCGCTCGCGGTGAACGCCGGGGCGACGAAGGCCCAGAGCTCGTAGATGATCACCGGCGCGGCGAGGATGAGCCCGCCGACGACCCACACCTTGAGGCTCACCATGAACGGCTCCGCCGGGCTGAACGTGGTGATCTTGGTGGCGGACTCGGGCAGGCCGGCGACCTGCCGCAGCGGATACAGCAGCGCCTCGAACATGAAGCTGTTGAAGAGCGCCGCCACGAGGACGCCGACGGTGGCGGCGATGAGGCAGACGAACAGCCGCTTGCGCAGCTCGTCGAGGTGTTCGAGCAGCGTCAGGCGGTCTTCGGCGGTGAGCGGCACCGGGTCAGGCTCCCGTGGCGGGGGACGCGGACGCGGCGGCGTCGGGCGCGGACGGAGCGTCGGGCGCGGACGCCGCCGTGTCCGCCGTCGGTGACGTCGCCGGCATCTCGTAGCCCTCCACCCCGGCGCTCACGTCCTGCGCCGCGGCCTGCGCCGGGGTGGCGGGCCCGGACGCGCCCGCGCGGGCGGCGCCGCCGGCGGCGCCGGCCACCGCCGCGCCCTTGGCCGCGACCGGCGCCTCGATCGCCGACTTGACGTCGACGCTCGACTTGAGGTCGCTGAACGTCCCGGTGACTTCCTTGATGGGCTCGGTGAACGTGGACTTGACCTCGTTGATCTGGTCGGTCACCTCGCCCAGCCCGAACTCCTGCTTCGCGGTGTCGGCCGCCTTGCGGAACTCGCGCACGCCCTTGCCCAGCGACTTGCCCATCTGCGGCAGGCGCTTGGGCCCGAAGACGAGCAGCGCGAGAATGAGGACGATGACGATCTCGGCGGGGCCGATGCTCATGGGGGGGTCACCTCGGTCGGGGTATCCGTGCCGGTCCATCGTACGAGCCGCGAGCCCGAAGTACAACGCGGCCCCCCGGACCGCGGCCGGCCGGGGACCGGACGGCGCGCGCGACGGGGAAATCCCTGCAAATCGTCGGGGTCGGCGTATACCCCCACCGGTGTGCCTTCAGGTTTGCTTCTCGGGAAGCCGCTTTGGTACAGTACGCCATGCGCCCGGGGGCTCCCAGGGGGGGAGCGAGGGCGTTCCTACGTATCGCCATGACGAACGCATATCTCACCGACTGGCTCTATGTCTGGCTCTTCATCGTCGCCGGGGCGGCGCTGGTCGTCCTCATCCTGCTCTTCTCCAAGCTCATCAACCCGAGCCACCTCACGCCCGAGAAGCTGCAGCCCTACGAGTGCGGCATCCCGCCGGTCGGCAACCCCTGGCAGCCCTTCGCGGTGCGCTACTTCGTCTTCGGGCTCCTCTTCCTCGTCTTCGACGTGGAGGCCGCCTTCCTGTTCCCCTGGGCGCTCGTCTTCCGCGGCCTGGGCGGCGCGGGGTTCATCGAGATGCTGCTGTTCATCGCCGTGCTGGCCTTCGGGCTCCTGTACGCCTGGCGCAAGGGGGCCCTTGAGTGGGCATGAGCGAGCGCATCAAGACGGCCAGGTACCCCAAGCTCGAGCACTTCAGCGAACCGAACGTAATCACCACCACCGCCGACTTCGTCTTCAGCTGGGCGCGCTCGCACTCCGTCTTCCCCTTCACCTACGGCCTCGCCTGCTGCGCCATCGAGATGCTCACCTCGGGCTTCGCCCGGTACGACATCGCCCGGTACGGCATGGAGGTGTTCCGCCCCACGCCGCGCCAGTGCGACCTCATGATCGTCGCCGGCACGGTCAACGAGAAGATGGCGCCGGTGCTCAAGCGCCTGTACGACCAGATGTCGGAGCCCAAGTGGGTCGTCAGCATGGGCGCCTGCGCCACCAGCGGCGGGCCCTTCTACGACGGCTACAACGTCGTCAACGGCGTGGACAAGGTCGTGCCGGTCGACGTGTACATCCCCGGCTGCCCGCCCCGCCCGGAGGCGCTGTTCCAGGGCCTGCTGGAGCTGCAGGGCAAGATCCAGCAGCACCGCTTCGTCCCCGAGAAGCCGGCGGCGTTCATGCCGGCTCCGCCCGAGGGCGCCGCGCCGGCCGCCGCGGAAGAGGCCTGAGCGCGTGGGCCTCGTCGTCGGCAGCAACCCCCTGAGCATGGACGCCATCGCGGCGCTCCTGGTCGAGCGCTTCGGCACCGACCTCGCGGACGTGCGCATCCAGGAGCCGGACACCGTCGTCGCGCGCTGCGCGGGCGACCGGCTCAAGGACGTCGCCGCACGCCTCAAGGCGGACGCCGACGCCGGCTACGAGACGCTCAACTGGATCGCCGGCGTCGACCGCCGCACATCGTTCGAGACCGTCTACCACGTGTACTCGTGGAAGACGAACACCTACCTCGAGCTCCACGTCGAGCTGCCGCGCTCCAGGCCGGAGGTCGACAGCGTCACCGGCGTCTGGCCGGCGGCCGACTGGCACGAGCGCGAGGCGTGGGACATGGTGGGCATCCGCTTCACCGGCCACCCCGACCTGCGGCGCATCCTGCTCAAGGACGACTTCGTCGGTCACCCGCTGCGCAAAGACTACGTCGACCTCGCGGAGAACCACCCGCATGTATGACCACTTCGAGACGCCCGAGCCCGACGAGGCCGTGAAGCTCGCGCTGCGCCGCATCGACGAGGCGACGGCGCGCGGCGAAGGCTCCGACGTCGACGGCCTCGCGTTCAACGAGGTCGTGGTCAACATGGGGCCGCAGCACCCCAGCACGCACGGCGTGCTGCGGCTGGTCGTCACCCTCGACGGCGAGCTGGTCAAGGACGTCATCCCGGTCATCGGCTACCTGCACCGCTGCAAGGAGAAGCTCGCCGAGCGGCGCACGTACTTCCAGTACATCCCCATCGTCGACCGCACCGAGTACCTCGCCAGCATCAACTGCGAGTGGGCCTACGTCATGACGGTCGAGAGGCTCGCCGGCATCCAGGTCACGCGGCGGGCGGAGTTCATCCGCGTC
The DNA here is from genome assembly GCA_050257915.1 of Deltaproteobacteria bacterium. Taxonomy (GTDB): domain Bacteria; phylum Actinomycetota; class Thermoleophilia; order UBA2241; family UBA2241; genus CAIXSE01. The sequence continues at coordinate 1,388 of JBLMXT010000293.1, read as the reverse complement.
ATCACCGGCGAGCTCATGCGCATCGCCAGCCATTTGGTCGCGGTCGGCACCTTCACCGCCGACCTCTCGCCGCTCGGCACGGCGATGGTCTTCTACATGTTCCGCGAACGCGAGATCATCCTCGACCTCATGGAGGAGCTCACCGGCGCGCGCATGATGTTCAACTACTACCGCTTCGGCGGCGTGCGCTACGACCTGCCGGACGGCTGGGTCGAGAGGTGCCGCGACTTCCTCAAGATGTTCCCGGCCAAGATCAAGGAGTACGAGGCGCTCGTCGACGACAACGCGATCTTCCTGCAGCGCACGCAGGGCAAGGGCGTCATCACCCAGCAGGACGTGGTCGACTACGGCATCACCGGCCCCAACGCGCGCGCGTCGGGCATCGACCTCGACCTGCGGCGCTCGCGGCCGTACTCCGTGTACCCGGAGCTCGACTTCGAGGTCGTCACGGAGCAGCACGGCGACGTCTTCGACCGCTACCGCGTGCGCATGGACGAGATGCGCGAGAGCCTCAAGATCATCGAGCAGTGTCTCGACATGCTGCCCAAGGGGCCGGTGCAGCTCGGCTCGCTGCGCGCGCCCTACGTCATCACGCCCCCGCCGGGCTCGGCCTACGTCGGCCAGGAGAACCCGCGCGGCGAGTACGGCACGTACATCGAGAGCGACGGGTCGCGGTACCCGTACCGGCTCAAGTTCCGCGACCCCTGCTTCTGCAACCTGCAGCTGTTCCCGAAGCTCCTCAGCGGCAACAAGATCGCCGACGCGGTGGCCATCTCGGGCAGCATCGACCTGGTACTCGGAGGCATCGACCGCTAGATGGTAGACATCATCGTCGGCATCCTCCGGGCCATCCTCTTCGTCGTCATCGCCTACGCGGTGGTGTTCGTGGCGGCGCTCGTCAACATCCTCTTCGAGCGCCGCGCCCTGGCGTTCATGCAGGACCGCCTCGGCCCCAACCGCACCGGCTGGCAGGGCGTGCTCCAGAGCATCGCCGACGCCTTCAAGATGATGGGCAAGGAGGACTTCCGCCCCCTGCTCGCCGACCCGGTGCTGTTCACTCTCGCGCCGGTCACGGTCATGATCGGCGCGGTGGCCATCCAGCTCGTGCTGCCGTACACCAACGGCCTCATGGCCATCGACCTCAACGTCGGCGTCATCTTCCTGGTCGCCATCACCAGCTTCACGACGCTCTCCATCCTCATGGGCGGCTGGGCGTCGCGCAACAAGTACTCGCTGGTCGGCGCGCTGCGCGCCGCGGCGCAGATGATCAGCTACGAGATCCCCATGATCCTCGGGCTCCTCGTCGTGGCGATGATCGTGGGGTCGCTGCGCGTCGAGGCCGTGGTCGCCTTCCAGGCGGGGTACGAGTGGATCGTCTTCTACGCGCC
>JBLMXT010000292.1:0-4729 GCA_050257915.1 Deltaproteobacteria bacterium | reverse complement strand
GGGTGGGGCTCGCCGCGCACTACCTGACCGGCGTCGTGCTCACCGAGGTCTATCTCGCGGCGCTGCACCGTTGCGGACTGCGGCCGGGCGTCGGGGGGGCCACCGCTTACGGGATCGCGACCGCCGCCCTGCCGCTCCTGCTGATGTATCCGTCCATGGGGTACGGCTGCTGCGGGCGGCGGAGTGGCGACGTGCGGCGCCTCGTGGGCTCGATGCTCCTCGGGCATGCGGCGTTCGGCGCCGGCATCGGACTCTGGGCGGCGGCTACCAGACGAACGGGATGAAGCGCCGGCGCACCTGCCTCCGGTAGTCTTCGTAGCCCGCGAGGCTCCTGACCAGCCACGCCTCCTCCCGGCGCCTCTTGGCGTCGAGGAACACCGCCGCGGCCGCGAGTGGGACCAGCGCCCACGGCGAGGAGAGCAGCCCCCAGCCCAGCATCGCCAGAAGCGCGCCGCCGTACATCGGGTGACGCACGAGTCCGTAGACACCGCTCCGGCGCAGTTCGCCGCCGGCCACCGGCCGCGGGAAGGGCGTGAGCTGCGGCCCGAGCCCGGCGCCGCCTGCGATCAGCAGCGCGACGCCGGCCAGCAAGACGATGACGCCGGCTGCCGCAAGCCAGGGGCTCGCGGCGGGCGGCCAGGCCGCGCCGGCCAAGCCAGTCAGGATCGCCGCCACCAGGAGCACGCCCTGGATGGCGACCCAGCCGCCTCCGCGCCGGCCGAGCGCCGGCAGGCGGCTCGCGGAGCCGTTCATGGAGGTGGCGCGGCGTGGCGCGCCGTTGAGTGTGGCGTGGTTGCCGGCGCTCATGACGCAGCCCCGTTCGCCGGCGAGCCCTCGCCGGCCGGCGACCCGCCGTTATGCGGTGCGCGCCGGGAGGCGGCGGCCACGAGGATCGCCGCGCCCACGAAGGCCGCCAGGCTCGACCACACGACGACGTCGCTCGCCCACGCCTGCACGTCGGCGAGCAGCGTCAGGCCGACGGCCGCGCAGATCGCGCCGCCGAGGGTGACACGTCTCGCGCCGGCCATCTCCGCCAGCGGCCAGCCCACGATCGCGAGGGGCCACCACTGCCCGATGGTCTGGGCGGAGTCCACGACTCCCGCCGCATCCAGGAATCCGCAGATCCCCACGGCCACCAGCACCACTCCGAACCACACAGACCCTGCCTTCATCGCCAGCTCCTTCGTCGGCCCTTTGGTTGCTTCGAAGATTCGATGAGTATCGAAGTATGACACGAAAAAAAGGGGGTCGATGGTGAATCTGCCGCTCATCGCGCTGCGCCCTTGGCGAAGGACTCGAGCTCGCGCAGGACCTCGGGATCGACCCAGCAATGGAGCCGCTGTCCGCGCTTCTCGCAGGTGATCAGCTCCGAGCTCCGCAGTTCCTTCACGTGGTGCGAGACGGTAGAGAGCGAGAGCCCGAAGCGCTCGGCGATCTCGGACAGGCTGTCGGACACCTGGTCGTCGCTGCAACCGTCGCTGTCGCAGTCACGCACGAGCTCGAAGATGGCGAGACGGGTGGGATCGCTCAGAGCCTTGAACACCTTCGCCATGTCCGCCACGAGACGCCTCCGTACTTCGATACTTGTCGAAGTATAGAAACAGAAAGGCGGGTTGTCAAGCATGCGCGTCGCCCGCCTTCTCGGCTCGGCGGGTAAGTAGGAGGCGATGGGCACGTATGTCGCACTCCTCAGAGCGGTCAACGTCGGCGGCGCCAAGCTGCCGATGGCGGACCTGCGCGCGCTGCTTGAAGGCCTCGGCTTGACGGACGTGCGCACGTACCTGCAGAGCGGCAACGCGGTGTTCGACGCCCGCGACGCGGAGCCGGTCTCGGCGCTGGCGACCGCCATCGAGGTGCGCATCGAGCGGGACATCGGGCCCCGGGTGGGCGTCCTCGTCCTCCCCGGTGCGGCGATGGCCGACGTGGTCGCGGCCAACCCGTTCCTAAAGGCGGACCACGGTCCGGCCTCGGAGGAGACGATCCTGCACGCCACCTTTCTCTTCGGGGCGCACGGCGAGGCCGACTTCGGGGAGGCCTCGGACCAGGCGTACTGCGCGGTGTACAAGGCAGCGTTCGGCAAGCTGGAGCTGCCGGCGGTCGACGGAGAGGAGGCGGCCTTCGTGGGCACGCCGCCGCTGGCCACTCCCGTCATCTATCTCAAGCTGCCGCACGGCTACGGGCGGACCAAACTGAACAACGCCTGGTTCGAGCGCAAGCTCGGTACGGCCGCGACCACCCGGAACTGGCGTACGGTGCTCGCGCTTGCGGAGCTGGTCGGCGAGATCTGAGTCACGTCGCCCGCGACGCCCCGCCCTCGCCCTTCTTCTTGAGCTTCTCGAGCAGTTCCTCGAGCCGCTCCATACCTTCAGTGACGCCTTTCTCCATGCCGGCCTGGACCATCGCGTCACGGTCCTCCACCGCCTGGAAGACCGAATTGGTGCGCACCGTGGTGCGCCCGTCCCGCTCCTCCAGCGTCAGCGTGTCCAGCGAGACGTGTCCGGGCACGCCCTCGTACTCGAACGTCTGGACGGCGCCCTCCAGGCTCGGCTCACCGTGGAAGACGCCGTGGAACGAGTACGTGTTGCCGTCCGGGTCGTGGTGGGTGTAGCGATAGCGGCCCCCGTCGCGCGGGTCGTACTCCTCGATGGTCATCGTCACGCGGCGTGGGCCGAGCCACTGGGCGAGCAGGTCGGGCTCCATGAAGGCGCGGAACACGAGGTACCGCGGGGCGTCGAACTCGACGGTGGTGACGATCTGCGGAACGCCGGGCGGGGCGGAGATCTGCACGTCGGCCATGGTGGAGCCTCACCTTCTCTGTCGGGGACGTTCGGGGTCACTCCTCTGGTACCCGCGCGGTCTCGCGATATGCTCGGCGACGATGAGCCGGAACGGAGGCCGACGTGCGGAATCACGGAGCTGAGCCGACATGAGCGGCGTCTGGTTCGCCCTTGGCCTCACCCTGGTGGCCGGCATGGCGACCGGCATCGGCAGCGCCATCGCCTTCACCGCCAAACGCACCAACTACCGGTTCCTCTCGGTGGCGACGGGGTTCTCCGCCGGCGTCATGCTGTACGTATCGTTCGTGGAGATCTTCTTCAAGGGAGCCGCTGCGCTGACGGAGCGGTATGGAGAAGTGACCGGGTACTGGGTGAACACCCTCGCCTTCTTCGGCGGCATGGCGATCATCTTCGTCATCGACACGCTCATCCCGGCGGGCGAGAACCCGCACGAGACCCATGCTGAAGCCGAGACGGCGCCGCTGCACGACCCGTCCGCACCGGTGCCCGACGGCTGCGTGTTGCCCGGGGCCGCGTCTCGTGGCCCCGGGCTCCACGACCACACCGCGGCCCACCACAAACTCATGCGCATGGGGCTCTTCACCGCGCTCGCGATCGGCATCCACAACTTCCCCGAGGGCCTCGCGACCTTCCTCGCCGCCCTGGAGGATCCCGGGCTCGGCATCGCCATCGCCATCGCCATCGCGCTGCACAACATCCCCGAGGGCATCAGCGTGTCGGTGCCGATCTTCTACGCTACCGGCGACCGCAAGAAGGCGTTCACGTACTCTCTGCTCAGCGGCCTCTCGGAGCCGGTGGGCGCCGCGATCGCCTATCTCGTCCTCATCCTCCTGCTCGGCGGCACGGGCGCCGACGTCCCCCAGGAGCTCATGGGCATCCTGTTCGCCGGCGTGGCCGGCATCATGGTGTACATCAGCCTGGACGAGCTGCTCCCCACCAGCCGCGCCTACGGCAAGGGACACGACAGCCTGTACGGGCTGGTCGCGGGGATGCTGGTGATGGCGCTCAGCCTGGCGCTGATGAAGTAGGGCGCCGATGCTTCTCAACGCGGTATTCGTCATCGTCGGCCTCCTGCTGCTCGCGGCCGGCGCCGAGGGCCTCGTCCGCGGCGCCGGCGCCGTGGCGCTGCGCTTCGGCGTGGCGCCGCTCGTGGTCGGCCTCACCATCGTCGCTCTCGGCACGGGGAGCCCCGAGTTCGTGCTGAGCGTGCAGGCGGCGGCGAGCGGCAACGGCGGCCTCGCGCTCGGCAACGTGCTCGGCTCCAACATCAGCAACATCGCGCTGGTCCTGGGGCTGGCCGCGCTGGTCAGGCCTCTGGCCGTGCAGGCGCGGCTGATCCGGCGCGAGGTCCCGGTGATGATCGGCGTGACCTTCCTGCTCGCCGTCCTGATGTGGGACGGCGGCCTCGGCAGGCTCGACGGCGCCGTCCTGCTCGCGGGTGCGGTGGTCTACGTCGCCTTCGCCTACTTCGGCGCCCGCCGCGGTGACGTGCCGGCCGTGGCGGCGGAGTTCGACGCGGCCCTCGAGCGCGAGCGCTCGCTGTGGGCAGAAGCGCTGCTCGTCGTCGTGGGACTGGGGGCGCTACTGCTCGGCGCCACCGTGCTCCTGCGCGGCGCCGTGGAGCTGGCGTCCGCCCTGGGGGTGAGCGAGGTCGTGGTGGGGCTCACCGTGATCGCCATCGGGACCAGCCTCCCGGAGCTCGCGACCTCGGTGTCGGCCGCGCGCCGCGGCCAGGCGGACGTGGCGTTCGGCAACGCGATCGGCTCGAACGTCATCAACCTCCTGGCCGTGCTCGGCGCGGCGGCGCTGGTGCGGCCTGTGGGGACGAGCGGCCTTCGGCCGTTGGATGTAGCCGTGTTCCTCGTGAGCGCCGTGCTCGTGCTGCCGCTCATGGCGCGCGGCTCGGTGCTGAACCGCTGGGAGGGCGGCGC
>JBLMXT010000291.1:0-3526 GCA_050257915.1 Deltaproteobacteria bacterium | reverse complement strand
GTCTCGAGGGCGACGCCCGCGCCGAGGGCGGGGACACCCTGTGGCTGGACCACGACACACTGGCGGTCGGCCGCGGGTTCCGGACGAACGCCGAAGGCGTCCGCCAGCTCCGCGGCCTGCTCGAGCCGGCCGGTGTCTCGGTCCTGGACTACGACCTGCCGTACTTCACGGGTCCGGAGGCCTGCCTCCACCTGCTCAGCCTCATCAGCCCGGTCGACGTCGACCTGGCCGTCGCCTACCCGCCGCTCATGCCGACGGCGCTTTGGACCGAGGTGAAGCGCCGCGGCATCCGGCTGCTTGAGGTCCCCGAGGAGGAGTTCGCGCGCACCCAGGCGACCAACGTGCTGGCGGTCGCGCCGCGCAAGTGCATCATGCTGGACGAGAACCCGGTGACGAAGCAGCTCCTGGAGATGGCCGACTGCGAGGTCGTCACCTTCCCCGGCGCGCCCCTCTCCTTCAAGGCTGAGGGCGGGCCGACCTGCCTCACGCGCCCGGTCCTGCGCGACCCGGAGTGAGGCGGGCGGTGAGTGAGCTCGGCCGGGTCGAGCGCGCGGCGCTGGAGGCGCTCGACCTCGACGGCCTCGTCGGGCTGTTGCGCGAGCTGATCGCGATCCCGAGTCTGGACGGCCACGAGACCCCGGCACAACGGCGCGTGGCCGAGTGGCTGTCGGCTGAGGGCTTCGAGGCAGACGTCTGGCCGATCGACCTGGAGGAGCTCGCCGCTCATCCGGACTGGTGTCACGAGGTCGAGCGGGACGAGGCGCTCGGTGTGGTCGGCTGGATCGGAGAAGGGGCGGCCGAGGCCCAGGACGGCGCCGGCCGCGACCTGCTCTTCAACGGCCACATCGACGTCGTTCCCCCCGGTGATGAAGCCACCTGGACGACGCCGCCCTGGGACTCGGCCGTGAGGGACCGCCGGGTCTACGGTCGCGGCGCCGTGGACATGAAGGGCGGCCTCTGCTGCGCGCTGTTCGCGGCCAAGGCCATCCGCGACGCCGGGCTGCGCCTGCGCGGCCGTCTCAGCATCGCCAGCGTGGTGGGCGAGGAGGACGGCGGGACGGGCACCCTGGCCACCATTCTCCGCGGCCACACCGCGCACGGCGCCGTTGTCGTGGAGCCGACGCGCCTGCGCGTGGTCCCGGCCCAGGCGGGCTCGCTGATGTTCCGCCTGACCGTGCACGGCCTGTCCGCGCACGGCTGTGTGCGCGAGGAGGGTGTCAGCGCGGTTGAGTCCTTCGTGCCGCTGCTGGTGGCGCTCCGGCGCCTGGAGGCCGAGCGCTGCGGGGTGGAGGACGGCGCTGCCGCCGTCGCCGGCGACCCTCGTTCGCCGCTGTTCGCCGGCTACCGCTTGCCGTGGCCGATAGAGGTCGGCACCGTGCACGCCGGCGACTGGGCGAGCAGCGTGCCCGACACCCTCGTCGCCGAAGGGCGCTACGGCGTCGCCGTCGGCGAGGACGTGGCTGCGGCCCGGCGGGCCTTCGCAGACGCGATCGCCCGTGCCGCCGCGTCCGATCCCTGGCTCTCCGGCCATCCGCCTGAGGTGGAGTGGTGGGGCGGGCGCTTCGATCCGGCGGAGACCGACCCTGCCGATCCGATCGTCAGGGCCGTGACCGGCGCCGCGGCGGACGTCACCGGATCGGCGCCTCCGGTGGAGGGCGTCACCTACGGCGCCGACATGCGCCTTCTCGTCAACGTCGCGGCGATCCCGACCGTGCTCTTCGGCCCCGGCGACGTGCGCGTCGCCCACATGCCCGACGAGCACGTCCCGGTCGACGACCTGCGCGCGGCCGCCCAAGCGCTCATCCTCACCGCGCTGCGCTTCTGCGGCGTGCGTGAGGCGACCCCGCGATGACAGTGACGCCGATGGACCCCAGGGCCCTGCGTCGCCGCCTCAGTTGGCGGCGACGATCTCCTTGCGGAAGGTCGGCAGGTTGCGCACGCCCATCTCGGCGATGAAGGCGTCGCGCACGCCGCGCTCCAGCTCCTCGGGGCAGATCATGCCCCTCTGGGTGATCTTGTCCTCGACGATGAACTCGGCGTAGATGCTCGCCGGGGTGCTGGTGCCGTAGCTGACGCAGGTGGCGCCGGGGATCTGGCCGTTGACCCACTTGATGTCCGGCGGGAAGACGTAGTAGCCGACGCTGGCAGGCTTTCCGTCCTTTTCGCCGATGCAGTCGACGGTGACGACGCCGTTGTCGGTGATCTCACCGGCGAGGGCGAGCCTGGCGAGCTCGTCGGCCGGCGGGTTGGGCGGCAGGGTGGCGACGAAGACGTCGATCGGCCGCACCGCGCTGCCGTCCTTCAGCTTGACCGGGTACTTGCTGGTCATGCCCGAGCCGACGAGGGCGAGGTCGGCGTCGATGCCCTCCTCGTCGCCGCCCATCTTGAAGTCGACGTAGCGCAGACCCTTGTCTCCGAGCGCCCTGGGGAGCAGACGCGGAAGGGTGCTGACCTCTTCGTGGTCGTGGCAGATGACGGTGCCGAGGCCGAACGGCTCCGGGAACTCGTACTTCTCGCGGCGGCCGAAGATCTCGACGCGCTTGAACTCGCCGTCCTCGTAGAGCAGCGGCGGCTGCGCGCAGTCGGTGTAATACGTCTCTTGCGACCAGACCTGGAGCGGTACCGGCGAGTCGAAGAGGGCGTAGTCCTTGATGCGGATCTCGAAGCACTTGTCGAGGTCCTCGTAGCCGTTGGCGGCGAAGGTGTTGGTGACGCCCGGGTCCATGCCGGTGCTGAGGAGGGCGAGCTGGCCCTGCTTCGCGAACTCGGGGGCGAGGGTCATCTGGTCCAGGTACGCCTCGTCGATGGTCTGCGTGCGCGTCTGGCCCTGCGCCATGTCCAGGTAGGCGGCGCCGCACCTGAGGCACGCGGTCATGATCGACTTGTTGAACTCGGGGATGACCGCGTTGATGATGAGCTTGCAGCCCTCACCGGCTGCGGCGACCGCGTCGCTGTCGGCCGCGTTGATGAACTGCGACAGCGCCTTGCCGTTGCCGACCTGCCCGGCGACGAAGGCGGCGCGCTGCTCGTCGTAATCGGCCACGACGATCTCGGTGACGGCGGGATTGCGGCCGAGGTTCCAGGTGAGGACCTGACCCTGCATGCCGGCGCCGACGATAAGGACCTTCATCGTGTCTCCCCCTCTGATTGACCGCGCCTGGACGGCGCGGCGGACTGCCTCTCACAGAGAGGTTCTACCACCGCAGGGCAAAAGAGACAAGCGTTCGAAGGGACGATAATCGCATGAGTCATGCGTCCTGCGGGCGAATGTCGTGGAAGAAGTGGCGAAACCACCCCGTATTCGCGTCCACAGACCAGGACGGCTGACACTCCGGCGACCGACGCGCTGTCGGAGCTGCCGGCAGACGTGGTAGAAGTCAAAGGAGGACTGGCCATCGAGCGGAGGCGCACTGTGCACGAGCTGGGCATCACACAGGGGAACAACGACAGGTCCCGCGAGACTGCCGAGGCCAACGGCGCCCGCAAGGTCGCCCGCCTCTACCAGGTGATGACTCCCGCCCAGGAC
>JBLMXT010000290.1:0-2676 GCA_050257915.1 Deltaproteobacteria bacterium | reverse complement strand
GGCCGGCTTCGTAGTCGGCTACGTGGCGACCGAACACCGGGTGCGTGACCAGCCAGCGGTGGCAGCGCTCGGAACTGCGCACGAAGCACGCCGCGGCGAGCAGCACGAACGGCACCGTGGGCAGGACCGGAACCGCGAGGCCGACGACGCCCAGGCCGAGCGACGTCCAGCCGCAGGCGAGCAGGATGGAGGAGCGCACTCGTGGCATGAGACCAGTCTAGGCGACCCGGGGCCGCGCTCCCTTGATGCTCGTCAACGGTGCGGCCGGCGGCCGGCTTCTCATGCGCACGCTTGTCCCCGCGCCCCATCGGATGAGAAGGCGAGGATGTGGTCCCGGACGGCTCTCCGGACCGCCGCCAGCTCCACGGCCATGAGGAGATGACCACCACGCGCGCAGCTCATGAGGCGCACATCCGGGATGGTGCGGGCGGCGAACTCGGCGTTGTGGAAGAGTTGCAGCCGGTCGTCTTCGGCGTGGATGACGAGGGTGGGAGCCCGGACCGCGGCGATCCTCGCGTTCGGCAGCGTGGCCCGGTTGTCGAACGCGGCTCCGGCGGAACGCGGCGCGGCAGGGCTCATGCGGTCGATGACCTGGTTGACCAGCGCGCGCTGCTCCGCTGTGAGGGCGGCGACGACCGTGTCGTCGGCGCCCATCAGTTCGGTCAACCGCTTCCTGAACAGCCTGGTGACCGCCCAGTACAGCGTGTCGTGTCTGAACAGGGACGCCAGCGTGCTGCCCATCCGGTCCGCCGATGCCTGCGCGGGCTCAGCCGCCGATGCGACTCCACACGAGACCAGCGTGAGCGACGAGACGCGCTCGGGGTGAAGGGCCGCGAAGAGCAGCGCGGATGGGCCGCCGTGCGAGAGGGCGAGGACGGCGGCCTGCCTCACGCCGAGGTGGTCGAGCAGCAGCGCGTACGCATGCGCCTGGTGGTCGAAAGTGGCGCCCTCGCTGAACGTCGAGCGCAGGTAGCCGAAGCGGGACGGCGCGATCCAGCCGAACCGGTCGCCGAGCAGCACCCGCGCGATGAGTTCGCCCTGATCGTAGCCGCCTCCACTCCCGTGGATCACGAGCACGGGCGGACCAGATCCGCCCGAGGTGTACTCGACGTCGCCGTAGGGCGACGGGATGACGCGGCTCGCCCCGCGGAGGCGCCCGTAGGCGCGCCTCCTGTCCCGGGCGTACGCGGAGGCGACCGGAGCGGCGGCCGCGACGGCGATCGCCGCCGCGACGGATGCCGCCGCCCGGTGGCCCCTGGACACTCCCGCTCGTCCGCGCCGGTCGCTCATGTCGCGCTCGACCTGCGTGCGGCGCTCGCGTGGACTGGGCTGAAGACGGCCCAGAGGAGGACGAGGTCCACCGCCAGGGGGAGGACGGCCCAGCCGGAGATCCAGATCACCTGGAGCACGATCGACGCCACCACCCCCGTGACCACGAGCCCTCGGAACCAGGACCGCGGCACGACCCACCCGAGCAGGCCGCCGACGGCCAGGAGGAGGCACACCGCCGCCGTGATCCCGAGGAGCGGCGTGATCAAGTCACGGACGCCGCCCGCCGGCAGGAGCGTGGCGGTGTCGAGGAAGAAGGGCCACAGCAGACCGCCGCCGACCCACCACGGCGGCGGTCCCTGGCCGGCCGCGGCGGGCACCAGCGCCGTCAGGTTGAGGTGAGCTCCCAGCAGGAGCAGGACGAGGATCGAAGCTCTTCTGTACATCTGACACCTCCGTGTTCGCGGAAACCAGAATCGAACTCAGTTTCCAGAGGGGCTGAAAGAGGCCGTGCATCGGACACGGCCGGACTGCCTGCTACCCTATGAAACCGACGATGCGCTCCAGCAGCTCCGCGTCGCGATCGTACGCCGGGTCGGCATTCACCAGCACCAGGTACTCGACGATCATCGCCGTGACCATCTTCTCGACCAGCGAGGCGTCGCCGGGCCTGAACTCGCCGGCGTCCATCCCGCCCTGGACGAGCTCGCGCAGCAGATCGCCGTGCGCACTGCGGAACGCGTCCGCCGCGATCTCGTACTCGCGGAGCCACTCGTCCTCGCTGGTGGCGCCGATGTGGGTCCGGGCCACGTCCAGCAGCGAGCGCACCGCCGCCTCCACGCGCTCGGCGTAGGTCGGGAGCGGAGCGACCGACGCCGCCAGCTGCGCCTTCATCCGTCTGGCCGTGCGCGCGACGACGTGAGCGTAGATGTCGCGCTTGCCGTCGAAGTGCACGTAGATCGTCTTCTTGGAGATCTTGAGCTCGCGGGCGATGTCGTCGAGTGTCGTGTTGGCGTACCCGGCGCTCTCGACGTGTCGCTCGAACGCCTCCGTGATCCGCTGCTTCGTGGTGCTCATCTGAGGGCCTCGCGGTGATGGAAACTCATGTCGGTGGTAGTTTCCACCATGGAAACCAGAATGTCAAGCGAGTTTCCAGCGACGTCCACCTCGGCGCTCAGCCGCGGCCGGTGCGCTTGTGGTAGTCCTTGATCGCCCTGCCCATGATCTTCGCCTTGCGGCTCTCCGCGGCCTTCAGGCGTGCGTCCGACTTGGCCGCTACAAGCTGCGCCTCGCGCAGGAGCTTGTGGTAGCTGGCCAGCCGCTCCGGCGGCAGCTCTCCCGACTCCGCGGCGGCCCGGACCGCACACCCCGGCTCTTCGCTGTGCGTGCAGTCGCGGAAGCGGCACG
>JBLMXT010000289.1:0-9842 GCA_050257915.1 Deltaproteobacteria bacterium | reverse complement strand
GCGCACGGTCATCGCCAACGGCGCACGCCCGGGCGTGCTGGGGTCGGTCGTCGCGGGCGAAGACGTCGGCACCCAGATCCTCGCCCGGGGCACCAGCGCCTCGGCCTTCAAGTTGTGGCTGCGCTACGCCAAACCCGTGCGTGGTACGCTTGAGGTGGACGCCGGGGCCGCGCGCGCCCTTGCGCAGGGGGGGAGCAGCCTGCTCCCCGTCGGCGTCAAGGCGGTGCACGGGTCGTTCGTCGCCGGCGACGCGGTCGCCATCGTGGGACCCGCCGGCGAGGTCGCCCGCGGCATCAGTACGATGAGCGCTCGCGACCTCCGTCGCGTCCGCGGCATGCGCAGCGACGAGCTGCGGGCCCTGAGCCCGCACCTCGAGGACGAAGTCGTGCACCGGGACCGCCTGGTCCTGGTCGACGAGGAGGCAGGATGAAGGTCGAACAGACGTGCGCTGAGGCGCAGCGCGCGGCGCGCGTGCTGGCGGGCCTGTCCCGGGCCCGCAAGGACGAGGTCCTGTTCGCCGTCGCCGACGCCCTGCGGCGGCGCTCGGCGGAGATCCTCGCCGAGAACGACGAAGACGTGCGCCTGGCGCGCGAGAACCGGCTCGCCGACGCGCTGGTGGACCGGCTGCTCCTCGACGAGGACAGGCTCGCCGACGTCGAGGAGGCCGTGCGCGACGTGGCCGCGCTGCCGGACCCCGTGGGCCGGCTGGTCGAGGGCTGGCGTCTGGACAACGGCGTCGAGCTGCGCCGCGTCCGCGTGCCGCTTGGCGTCATCGCCGTGATCTATGAGGCGCGGCCCAACGTCACCGTGGACGCCGCCGCGCTCTGCCTCAAGTCGGGCAACGCCGTCATCCTGCGCGGCGGCAGCGCCGCGCTGCACACCAACCGCATCCTCGCCGAGGTCGTGCAGGGCGCCGTCATCGAGACGGGCCTGCCGCGCGAGGCGGTCTCGTACCTCGGCCCGGACCGCAGGGAGCTCGCCGAGCTGCTCAAGCAGCGTCGGTACGTCGACCTCATCGTCCCGCGGGGCGGCGAGGACCTCAAGGACTACCTGCTCGAGAACAGCAAGGTGCCGGTCATCTACGCCGCCGGCGGCAACTGCCACGTCTACGTCGACGCCGCCGCCGATCTCGACAAGGCGCTGCCCATCATCGTCAATGCCAAGTGCCAGCGGCCCGGCGTGTGCAACGCCGCCGAGACGCTGCTCGTGCACCAGCAGGTCGCGGCGGAGTTCCTGCCGCGCGCCGCCGAGGAGCTCAAGCGGCGCGGCGTCGAGCTGGTCGTGGACAAGGCTGCCGGCGACGCCATCGGCGACCCGTCGCTCAAGCGCGCCAACAAGACGCACTACGACACGGAGTTCCTGGCGCTCAAGCTCGCCGTCCACGTCGTGGGCTCGCTGGACGAGGCCATCGAGCACATCGCCACCTACGGCACGCGCCACTCCGAGGCGATCGTCACCGAGGACCTGGCCGCGGCGCGGCAGTTCACCGCCCAGGTCGACGCGGCCTGTGTCTACGTCAATGCCTCCACCCGGTTCACCGACGGCGGCCAGTTCGGCCTCGGCGCCGAGATGGGCATCTCCACGCAGAAGCTGCACGTCCGGGGTCCGATCGCGCTGCAGGAGCTCACCTGCGTCAAGTACGAGCTGTGGGGCGACGGGCAGGTGAGGAGCTAGCCGGTGGCCGAGACGCAGCCTCGCCTGGGCATCCTGGGCGGGAGCTTCGATCCGCCGCACGTCGCGCATCTCGCCATCGCCTCCGAGGCGTGTCACGCCCTCGGACTCTCCCGGGTGCTGTTCGTGCCCGCCGCGGCGCCGCCCCACAAGGGCCTCGGCGGGCGGACGCCGGCGGCGGCCCGGCTGGAGATGGCCTCGCTGGCGATCGACGACGACCTCCGCTTCACGGCGTCGGGCGTCGAGATCGAGCGCGGCCTCGTCTACACCGTCGACACGCTGCGCGTGCTGAGCGCGCGCTACACCGACCACGACCTGGTGTTCATCATGGGATCGGACTCCCTGCTGCAGCTGGAGACCTGGCACGAGCCGGAGGAGCTCCTCGCGCTGTGCTCGCTCGCGGTGGCGCCGCGGCCGGGCGACTCGCCGGAGGCGATCGCCGCCGCCGCGGCGCGCTGGGGCGGCCACCGGGTGGCGCTGCTCGATCTGCCGCCGCTCGCCGTCTCCTCGACGGACCTCCGCCGCCGCGCCGCCGCGCGCCGTCCGATCCGCTACCTGGTGCCGCAGCGCGTCGAGCAGTACATCCTGGAGACGGGGCTGTACCGGTGACGGGCATCGACAGGGCGGCCGCGGAGGCGCTCATCGAGGGCCGGCTGTCGCAGCGGCGGCGGGACCACGCGCACCGCGTCGCGGCCGTGGCGGTGACGCTCGCCGGGCGCTACGGGGCCTCGCGGGACGCCGCGGAGGTCGCCGGACTGCTCCACGACTACTGCCGCGAGCTCTCCGACGAGGAGACGCTGGCCGCGGCCGCGCGCCACGGGATCCCCGTCGGACCCGTGGAGGCCCGTCGGCCCAGGAAGATCCTCCACGGGCCCGTGGCGGCCGCCGAGCTGGAGGAGCGCGGCCTCGATCCGGAGATCGCGCGCGCCATCCGCCTGCACACCGTCGGCGCGGCCGGCATGACAGTGCTCGAGAAGTGCCTGTACCTCGCCGACTACCTCGAGCCCGAAAGGGACTTCCCCGGCATCGACCCGGTGCGTGCCCTGGCCGAGACGTCGCTGGACGCCGCCGTCGGCGCCGCCGCGCGCCTCAGCCTCCTCGACATCATCGGACGCGGTCGCGGGGTGGTCCCCGGGGCGCTCGCGTTGTACAACGAGACCCATGCCGGCCACTAGGGGATACCGCAGCGACCGCCTGCGCCGCCGGCGCCGCTCGCGGGTGGAGCGCTCGCAGGCCTGGATGCTCTACGTGCTGGCGGGCGTGGTGGCCTTCGTCGCCGTGCTCGGCGCCTGGTACATCTCCAGCCGGTTCGGCGGGGACGAGCCCGTCGCCGAGAAGAGCGGCTACCTCGCGGCCATCCAGCTCACCGCGCCCGGCCACGAGCAGCCGGTCGCCGCGCTGCTGGTCGTGCAGGATCCGGCCGGCGGCGACCCCGGCGTGTACCTCGTGCCGCCGGATGTGCTGCTGGAGGGACCCAACGGCGAGTACGTGTTCGCCGCCGACGCGATGGCCGCGGGCAAGCTGGCGGACGACCTGGGGCGCGTGGTGAACGCGCCGATCGACGCCGTGTACACGGCGCCGGTCGCGGCGCTCGGGCGCTGGGCCAGCGCCGACGAGCTCCAGGTCGAGCTCGACGCCCCGGTGGCGGTCGAGGTCGGCGACCGCACGCAGATGGTCGAGGACGGGGACACCGTCGCCGTCGCCGACCTGGCCGCGGTCTTCTCCGACCCAGGCGGCGACCGCGAAGCGCTCACGTCGCTGCAGGTCGCGGTCGTGCGCGCCGCCCTCGAGGCCGCCGCCCTGCGGCCGCCGGCCGAGCGTGCCGGGCTCGCCGGGGCGAGTCCCTCCCCGGCGGCGGGGCCGGCGCTCTCCGAAGTGCTGCGGCGCATCACCTCGGGGAGCGCTCAGGTCGAGCTGTTCCCGGCCGGGACGCGGGTGGCGGAAGGGCAGTTCGCCTTCGTCCCCGACGCCGAGGCGATCCAGGCCGGCATCACGCGACGCGCCCCCACGTACGACGCCGACGTGACCGTCCAGGTGCTCAACGGGAGCGGCAGGGTGGGTGTGGGCGAGGCCGTCGCGGAGCGCCTCGCCAGCCTCGACGTCAACCTGCCGGCGCCGCTCAACGCGGACAGCTTCTCGTACCGGCAGACCCAGATCCTCGCCGGCCCCGACACGCTCCAGGTCGCCCGCGACATCCGTGCTATACTCGCCCGCGGCGTCGTCCTCGACGGGCCCGATCTGCCCGACGGGACGATCCAGGTCATCGTCGGCGACGACTTCGAGGCCCCGCAATCCAGCCCAAAGGATCAGCCGTAGCCGCCCGCCCGGAACCCACCACCTCCGAGAGTCTGGCCCGCGACATCGTCGCCCTGGCCGACGGCAAGAAGGCGCAGGACATCGTCGTCCTCAGCATGGACGAGGCGGTGTCGTACACCGACTACTTCGTCGTCGTCAGCGGCGCCAACTCACGCCAGACGCGGGCCATCGCCGACGAGATCCAGCAGAGACTCCGCGCCGATCGCCGCCCCGCTCGTGTGGAGGGGGAGCGCGAGGGGGAGTGGATCCTGATCGACTACATCGACGTCGTCGTGCACATCTTCACGACCACGGCTCGCGACTTCTATCGGCTCGAGACCCTGTGGGGCGACGTCCCCCGGCTCGACGTGCCGACGGAGGGGTGAGCGTCCACAGCCAGAAAAGGGCCCGAGAGCCCGGCCATGGGGAGGTCCACCATGATGCGCAGACTCACGGGCGCGGCACTCGTCGCGCTGACCACGTTCCTGCTCGCCGGGGCGGTCCCGGCGCTGGCGTTCGATCGCTCCGCCAACGAGGCGGCAGTGCTCAGGCTCATCAACCAGACGCGCCGGAGCCGGGGGCTGGCCGGCGTCAGGGTGGCCGGCGCGCTCGACCGGGCGGCGCTGGCGCACGCGCGCGACATGATCGCCCGCGACTACTTCGCGCACTCGTCGCTGGCCGGCGCCGGAGTGGCCACGCGGGCGCGGAGCGCCGGCTACTCGGTGAGCGGGTACGAGCAGTGGTACGTGGGTGAGGTGATCGCCTGGGGCACGGGCACGCGCGGCACCCCGGCGAGCGTCTTCAAGGCGTGGATGAACTCGAGCACCCACCGCCAGGTCATCCTGACCGCGCGCTGGCGTGACGTGGGCATCGGGTGCTCGCGCGGCACCTTCCAGGGCCGCTCCGGCGTGGTGATGTACACGGTCGACTTCGGGCGGCGCGTCAGGTAGCCGCCGGGCCGGCGCGGCGCCGTCGGCGCGATCGCCGGCCGTGACTCCCGGACGTTGTCGTTCCGTCCTCTCCGGGGGTAAGATACGAACGTATGTTCGTATCAGGCAGAGCCATCCTCCATCTGGACATGGACGCCTTCTTCGCCTCCGTGGAGCAGGCGCGCCGCCCCGAGCTGCGCGGCAAGCCGGTCATCGTCGGCGGCGAACGCGGGGGGCGGGGAGTGGTCTCGGCCTGCTCCTACGAGGCCCGCGTCTACGGCGTGCACAGCGCGCTGCCCATCGCGCAGGCCGAGCGGCTCTGCCCGCACGGGGTGTTCCTGCCGGTCGACATGAAGGCCTACCTCGCCGTCCACCGGGCGATGGTCAAGCTGCTGGAGCAGTACACCGACCTCGTCGAGGTGGCGTCCATCGACGAGGCGTACCTGGACGTCACCGGCAGCCGGCGGCTGTTCGGCCCGCCGCGCACCATCGCCCACCGCGTCCAGGAGCAGGTCTACGACGCGCACGGCGTCACCTGCTCCATCGGCATCGGCCCAACCAAGCTGCTGGCCAAGCTGGCCGCCGGCATGCACAAGCCGGCCGGCATCGGCGAGCTCACCGCCGCCGACGTCCACGGCCGCCTGCGCGACCTGCCGGTCGGCGACGTCTGCGGCATCGGGCCGGTGACCCAGGAGCGGCTCGCCGCCCTCGGCCTCACCACGGTAGGTATGCTGCAGGACGTCCCGTTCCCGCTGCTCGCGGCGGCGTTCGGCAGGGGCGCGCACGGATTGCGCCAGCTCGCCCTGGGGCGCAGCTTCTCCCCGGTGCGCAGCGAGCGGCCGCTGCCCAAGTCGGCCGGCCGCGAGATCACCTTCGACGACGACGTCAACGACGTCGAGCTCCTGCGCGCCACGCTGCTCTCGCTCACCGACAGCGCGGTCGCCGAGCTGCGCCGCAAGGGCCTCGCGGCGCGCACCGTGGCGCTCAAGGTGCGCTTCAACACCTTCCACACCGTGAGCCGGCGCCGCACGCTGCCGCGCCCGGTCAGCGCCGTGCGGCCGCTCTACGAGACGGCCACGGCGCTGCTCGACGAGCTCGACGTCGGCGCCCGCTGGGTACGCCTCGTCGGGGTGAGCGTCAGCGGCTTCACGCACAACGCCTTCCAGCTCACCCTGGACGACGGCTGGCGTGAGGTGGCCCTCGGCGAGGCCGTCGACAAGGTGCGCGAGAAGTACGGGTTCAGGGCGCTCACCCTGGCGGGCGGCGCACCGGCCAGGCGCCACCTCGACCACGGGTCGCCGGCGCAGTCGTTCCACCCCGCCTCCGGGGCGGCCGCCGAGGCCGCAGCGGAGGTGTCGCGCGAGCTCGCCGCGGCGGCCCTCCGCGACGCCTCTTCCGAGCCTGTCTGAGCCGCGTGCCGCAGCCGCCCCTGTGCTAGACTTCATCCTTCCGACAGGTGACGACCGGCTGCCTCGCGCGCCCTCGCGCGGGGACGCCGCCGAACGACAACGAGGAGACCCCGGATGAACGACCCAGCCAAGATCAGGAACATCGCTCTCGTCGGCCACCGCGGTACCGGCAAGACGTCGTTGTTCGAGGCGCTGGTCTTCGACGCCGGCGCGGTCACCCGCCTGGGCTCCGTGGCCGACGGCACCACCGTCTCCGACTGGGACGACGACGAGAAGAAACGCCAGATGAGCCTCTCGGCCGGCCTGGCGCACGTCGACCGCGGCGGCCTCTCGTTCAACCTCATCGACACTCCCGGCGACTCCAGCTTCCTCGCCGACGCCATCGCCAGCCTGCAGGTCGTCGAGACCGCGCTCGTCGTCGTCAACACCGTCCTCGGCGTCGAGGTCCAGCACGAGCGACTCTGGGATCGCGCCGCCGCCCGGGGGCTCGGTCGCGTCATCGTCTGCAACATGCTCGACCGCGAGCGCGCCGACTTCGACCACGCCCTGTCGCTCCTGCAGGAGTCTTTTGGCGCCCAGGTCGTCGCCGTACAGCTGCCCATCGGCAAGGAGCACGACTTCAGCGGCGTCGTCGACCTGCTCAGCATGAAGGCGTACACGTATCAGGGCGGCAAGCCGACCGTGGGCGACGTCCCCGCCGACCTGGCCGACGCGGCCGCCGCCGCTCGCGACAAGCTGATCGACGCGGTCGCGAGCACCAACGACGACCTCGCCGAGAAGTACCTCATGGAAGAGGAGATCACGGCGGACGAGCTCAACGCGGCGTTCGCCGCCGCCGTCGCCGCCGGCGAGCTCTACCCGGTCGCCTGCGCCTCCGCGACCGCCAACATCGCCGTCGACCACATCTTCGACGTCCTCGCCCTCACCCCGTCGCCCGCGGACGTCGCTCCGCCCAAGGCCCTCAAGGGCGACGCCGAGGTCGAGCTCGTGTGCGATCCCTCGGAGCCCGCGGTCGCCTTCGTCTTCAAGACGCTCGCCGACCCCTTCAGCGGTCACGTCAACGTGTTCCGCGTGTTCCAGGGCAAGATGACCAGCGACTCCCAGGTGGTGGTCGCGCGCGACGGCCACAAGGAGCGCATGGGCCAGGTGCTCAAGACGATGGGCAAGGAGAGCAAGGCCGCCCCCGAGGCGCTCGTCGCCGGCGACATCGGCGCCATCGCCAAGCTCAAGGACGTCGTGACCGGCGACACGCTGTGCGCCGACGGCAACGTGGTGAGCTTCCCCGCCATCGACTTCCCGTCGCCGCTCATGAGCTTTGCGGTCACAGCCAAGAGCAAGGGAGAGGAGGACAAGGTCATCACCGCCCTCCGCCGTCTCTCCGAAGAAGACCCGATGCTCGAGGTGCACCACGACGACCAGACCGGCGAGATGATCGTCGGCGGCATGAGCCAGGTGCACGTCGAGGTCACCGTGGAGCGCATGAAGCGCCGCTTCGGCGTCGAGGTCGAGCTCAAGCCGCCGCGCGTCCCGTACCGCGAGACCATCAAGGGCACGGCGAAGGCCGAGGGCAAGCACAAGAAGCAGACCGGCGGCCGTGGGCAGTTCGCCGACACCTGGATGGAGGTCCGCCCGCAGCCGCGCGGCGAAGGCTTCGAGTTCGTCAACAAGATCGTCGGCGGCGCCATCCCGCGCAACTTCATCCCGGCGGTCGAGAAGGGCGTGCGCGCCGCCATGGACGACGGGTTCCTCGCCGGCTACCCGGTCGTCGACGTCAGCGTGACGCTGTACGACGGCAAGTACCACCCCGTCGACTCGAGCGACATGGCGTTCCAGATCGCCGGCTCGCTGGGGTTCAAGGCGGCCTGCGAGAAGGCCCAGCCGGCCCTGCTGGAGCCCATCATGAACGTCGAGATCACCGTGCCGGAGGAGAACGTCGGCGACATCATCGGCGACCTCAACTCGCGGCGCGGCCGGGTCCTGGGGACCACCCCTCGCGGCCACAACAACGTCGTCGGCGCCGAGGTACCGCTGGCCGAGATGCTCACGTACGCACCCGACCTCACCTCCATGACCGGCGGGCGCGGCGACTACCACATGGAGCTCCTGCGCTACGACGAGGTGCCGGCGCACCTCACCGCGAAGATCGTGGAGCAGGCGCAGAAGGACAAGGAAGAGGCGCAGAAGAACTGAGTCCAATCCGTCCAGTTTTCCCCGCAAAGGTGGGCATTTCGTGGCGCCGCGCCGGTGGCTGCCGGCGCGGGCGCTGCGGTAGGATTGGTGTGGACAAACGACCGGAGGTACCCGAGTGATTAGCCAGCGGAGCACCGCTAACGTGGGGGGCGTCGAAGGCGCACCCCACACTGATATGGGCACCATGCGAGTGAAGAGCGGTCTCGCCGACATGCTCAAGGGCGGCGTCATCATGGACGTCACCAACGCCGAGCAGGCGAAGATCGCCGAAGACGCCGGCGCCTGCGCCGTCATGGCGCTCGAGCGGGTGCCGTCTGACATCCGCGCCCAGGGCGGCGTGGCCCGCATGGCCGACCCCACCAAGATCCAGGAGATCCAGGGCTGCGTGTCGATCCCGGTGATGGCCAAGGCGCGCATCGGTCACTTCGTCGAGGCGCAGATCCTGCAGGCTCTCGAGGTCGACTACATCGACGAGAGCGAAGTGCTCACGCCGGCCGACGAGGCCAACCACATCAACAAGTGGAAGTTCGACGTGCCCTTCGTGTGCGGCGCCGTCAACCTCGGCGAGGCGTTGCGGCGCATCAGCGAGGGCGCGGCCATGATCCGCACCAAGGGCGAGGCCGGCACCGGCGACGTCGTCGAGGCGGTGCGCCACATGCGCACGATCATGGGCGAGATCCGCCGCCTGCAGACGCTGGACGAGGACGAGCTGTTCGTCGCCGCCAAGCAGCTGCCGGCGCCCTACGACCTGGTCAGGTGGGTGGCCGAGAACGGCAAGCTCCCGGTCGTGAACTTCTCCGCCGGCGGCATCGCGACCCCGGCCGACGCCGCGCTCATGATGCAGCTCGGCGCCGAGGGCGTCTTCGTCGGCTCCGGCATCTTCAAGAGCGAGGATCCCCAGAGCCGCGCCAACGCCATCGTCAAGGCGGCCACCGACTACCGCGACCCTGCCGTGCTCGCCGAAGTGAGCGTGGGCCTCGGCGACGCCATGCCCGGCATCGACGCGGCGCGCATGCCCGAAGAGGCCAAGATCCAGCACCGCGGCTGGTGAGCGCGGGGGTAGGGTGACTCCTGCGGACGTCAAACGGCGGCTGGACTGGATCCTGTCGCCGGACCCGGCGCTCGACCCGTGCGGTCCGGGCGCCGGACTCGTCGTGGGCGTGCTCGCCCTGCAGGGCGACTTCCGCGAGCACCGGGTCGTGCTCGAGCGGCTGGGCGCGCGCACCCTCGAGGTGCGGCACCCGGCGGACCTGGCCGGGCTGGACGGGCTGGTGGTGCCCGGCGGTGAGAGCACGACGATGAGCAAGCTCATCGCCGCCTACGACTTGGCCGAGCCCATCCGGGCGCT
>JBLMXT010000288.1:0-5370 GCA_050257915.1 Deltaproteobacteria bacterium | reverse complement strand
ACGGACACGACTTCGTCAGCGGCCGCGGCATCGCCGGGCTCGGGCGCACCGACCCGGTGCTCACGGCCACCGTGCTCGAGTGCTACCACAAGCCGCCGGCGCCGGAAGGCCCCGGCGGCCTCGACGCCTTCGGCCACGTGCCCGCGGTCGACCTGCCGGGCGAGGACGCCTGGTACGCGATGCTGGCGCTCGGGCGGCGTGACATGGAGCCCGGCGGGCTGCGTCCGCTGCTCCCCGGGGCCTACCTCGCCGGGGCGACCAGCGACGTCTGCATCCTCATCACCCCCGGACCGCTGCGCCCCGGCCACGAGGTCCGTTTCGCCGTCGACTACGACGCACTCGTGCGTGCCGTCACCTCGCCGTACGTCCGCCTCGAGTACCGGCGCCACGGCGGCTCGGCGGCGGCCGCGGACCTCGACGCCTCGAAGGGAGACGCACGATGAACCACGCCGACAGGCGCCGCGTCGGACGGCGGCGGCCACTGCAGATCATCGGCGGCGCCGAGGTGGAGCGCATCCACGCGGCCGCGCTCGACGTGCTGGCGGAGACCGGCGCCATGTTCCACTCGCAGCGCGCGCTCGACGTGCTCGAGGCCCACGGAGCGACCGTGGACCGGGAGACGACGGTGGCACGCATCCCGGCGAGCGCCGTCGACGAGGCGATCCGGACGCTGCCCGGGTCCTTCACGCTCGGCGGGCGCGAGCCGGAGTTCGACCTGCCGATCGACGGTGAACACGTCTACCTCTGCTCGGACGGCTGCGCCACGAAGGTCCGCGACGCCGACGGCACGGTGCGGCAGAGCGTCAAGCAGGACGTCTACGAGGCCGCGCGCGTCGTCGACGGCCTCGACGACCTCTCCGCCACCTCGGCCCTCGTGTCCGCCCAGGACACGCCCGAGGAGAGCCGCGTGCTGCACGAGTTCGACGCCTGCATGCGCGCCTCGCGCAAGCACAGCATCGTGGTGAGCATCAAGGACGCGTCCGAGGCGCGGCCGCTGATCCGCATGGCCGAGGCCGCCGCCGGTGGGACCCGTGAGCTCAGAGCCCGGCCGACCTTCTCGGTGATCCTCTGCACCGTCAGCCCGCTCCACATGGAGCGGTTCGGCATGGAGCTCGCTCTGGAGCTCGGCGACGCCGGCATCCCGATGATGCTCTACCCCATGCCGATCCTCGGCGCGACCAGCCCGGTCACGCCGGCCGGCACGGCCGTCGTCGGCGCCGCGGAGATCCTGGCCGCGATCACGGCCATCCAGCTCGCCAGCCCGGGCGCCAGACTGGTGCACGCCGGAGGGCCCACCGCCCTTTTCATGCGCACGGGGTCGTACTTCGCGAACGTGCCCGAGGCGCTGCTCCTGCGCGCCGTGCAAGGCCAGATGGCGCGCTACTGGGGCCTGCCGGCCGGGCTGGGGTGGGGCGGCACCAAGGCCAAGCAGCCGGAGGCGCAGAGCGCGTACGAGAACACGCTGGGCCTGGTGCTCGAGATGATGGCCGGGGCGGACTTCTGCTTCGGCGCCGGCCTCCTCGACAGCGTCTCGCAGATGTCGCTCGAGGAGCTGGTGATCGCCGACGAGGTGTTCGGCATGGTCACCCGCCTGGTGCGCGGCGTGACGGTCGACCGCGAGACGCTGGCGGTCGACCTCATCAAGCAGCTCGGCTTCCGCGGCGACTACCTGTTCGAGCGGCACACGCGCGCCCACGTGCGCGAGCTCTGGCAGGCGCGCCTCGGGGAGACCGGGACCTACGAGAGCTGGCAGAACGCGGGCTGCCCGCGTCTGGAAGACAAGGCGCGGGCCGTCGCCGACGGCATCCTCGCCGCCCCCGCGCCGGCGTTCCCCGAGGACCTCGGGCGCGAGTTCGACGACATCATCGCCGCGGTCGAGTCCGGCCGCTTCTGAGAACGCAAGGAGACCCTGATGGCTTACGCAGACAAGTGCCACGTCGGCAAGCGCGTGAAGCTCGACCTCCTCGACGCCGGGGAGATCCGGCAGATCCACGAAGCCACCCTCGACGTGATCGAGAGCGTGGGCGTCAAGTTCCACTCGCAGAAGGCGCTCGACATCCTCGAGGAGCACGGCGCGACGGTGGACCGCGAGACCACGGTGGCCAGGATCCCGGCCGCCGTCGTGGAGCGGGCGATGAGCACGGCGCCGCACGCGTACACCCTCGGCGCCCGCAACCCCGAGTACGACCTGCCGCTGGACGGCGAGCACGTCTACATCAGCTCCGACGGCTGCGGCGTCTTCGCCCGCGATCCGGAGACCGGCGAGGTCCGGTCCTCGCGCAAGCAGGACCTCGCCGACTGCGCCCGCGTCGTGCAGGCGCTCGACAACGTCAGCGCCACGAGCGCCGTCGTCAGCGCCCAGGACTGCCCGCCCGAGACGCGCGTGCTGCACGAGTTCGACGCCTGTGTGCGCAACTCCGAGAAGCACAGCATCGTCGTCAGCATCAAGGAGGACTGGGAGGCCCGCAGCCTGCTCAAGATGGCCGAGGCGATGGCCGGCGGCAAGGAGGAGCTCAGGCGCCGGCCCATGTTCACGACCATCATCTGCACGGTGAGCCCGCTGCACCAGGAGCGCTACGGCATGGACCTGGCGCTCACGCTCGCCGAAGCCGGCATCCCCGTCAGCTTCTACCCCATGCCGATCCTCGGAGCCACGGGCCCGGTGACCATCGCCGGCTCCGCGGTGGTGAACAACGCCGAGTTCCTGAGCGGCGCCGTGCTCGTGCAGCTCGCCCACCCCGGCGCCCCGGTGATGCACGGCGGCGGCCCGACGGCGATGGTCATGAGCTCGGGCGCCTACGCCAGCAACTCGCCGGAGGCCCTGCTCCTGCGCGCCTGCCAGGGCCACATGGCCGACTTCTACGGCGTGCCGGCCTGGTACGGGGCCGGCGCCACCACCGCCAAGGAGCCCGGCATCCAGAGCGCCTACGAGAACGCGCTGGCGATGTTCATGGCCTACGCCAACGGCGCCGACGTCACGTTCGGCACCGGCCTGCTCGACGGCTCCCGCATCCTCTGCCTCGAGAACATGGTCGTGGACGATGAGATCATCGGCATGGTCAAGCGCATCCTCAGCGGCATCGAGGTAAGCGAGGAGACGCTTGCCGTGGAGCTCATCAAGGAGATGGGCTTCAACGGCAACTACCTGTTCGCCAACCACACCCGCGCCCACGTGCGTGAGCTCTGGCAGGCCAGGCTCGGTGAGACGGGCAACTACGACGGCTGGAAGAACGCCGGCGCGAAGAGCACGACCGAGAAGGCGCGGGAGCGCGTCGCGGAGATCCTCGCGGCGCCGGCGCCCGAGTTCCCGGCCGACCTGGGCGCCGAGTTCGGCGCGATCATCGCCGCCGCCGCGAGGGAGGCGGCGGCCGTCTAGCTCAGGCGGCGTGGCGCCGCCGGCTCCCGCCCCTCCCCCGCCACCCGCACCTGCGGTACCATGAGACGCCGGCGCCCGCCCGTGGCGCCGGCGTCCCATCGTCCGTCTCCGGAGCGCAGACGTGCCGGCCACGAGAGTCAAGGAAGAGGGTCAGAGCAAAGACACCGACAAGCTCGTCCGTCGCCTCTCCCTCGTCGCCCTCCTGCTGTCCCGCCGCGGCCAGCCGGTGAGCGCCGGGGAGATCCGCGAGCGGGTCGAGGGCTACTGGGGCATGACGGACGAGGCCTTCAAGCGGCGCTTCTACGAGGACCGCTTCGAGCTCGGCGAGCTCGGCATCGGCATCCGCTCCGAGGACGACCCGCTGGCCGACGCCTCGAGCGAAGTCTACAGCCTGCCCGCGGACGCCTACTACCTGGAGCCGGTGCAGCTGGACGGCGACGAGTTCGCCGCCCTCGCCGCCTGTCTCGCGGTCCTCGAGCACCGCTTCGCCTATTCGCAGCCGCTGAGGCTCGCCCTGCTCAGCCTCGCCCAGGGGCGCCCCGAGCTGCTGACCGAGGCGGAGACGCCGCCGCTGCGGGTGGAGCCGGAGGCGCACGCCGCGGCCGCCGCCCTGCCGCGGCTGCAGGCGGCGGTCGTCGAGCGCAAGACGGTGACCTTCAGCTACTACGCCATCACCCGTGACCAGAAGACGGAGCGCGTCGTCGACCCGTACGGCCTTCAGCTGGTCTCCGGCGAGTGGTACCTCATCGGGCACTGCCACCTGCGCGATGCCGTGCGCACCTTCCGCGTCTCGCGCATCGAGTCGAAGGTCAAGTACCACACGCGCCGACCGCACGACTTCTCCCCGCCGGCGGACTTCGACCTCGCCCAGTACCGCGACCGGCCGCCGTGGCAGCTGGCGAAGGCGGCCGCAACGGCACGCATCCGCGTCTCCGCGGCCATGGCGTGGTGGGTGGAGGCGCACTGGGAGCACTGCGGCACGGTGACCCGCCTCGACGACGGCGGCGTCGTGTACGAGACGCCGTACGCCGACGCCCGCCCCCTGCTGGGCTGGATCCTCGGGCTGGCGGACGACGCCGAGCTCCTCGAGCCCAAGGACCTGCGCGACCGGCTGCACGCCCAGCTCGAGAGCCTCGCGACGCTCCTCGACGCGCCGGCGCCCGAGCGCCCGACCCCCGGGAAGCGCGCGGCGCCGCCCGCGCCGGACAGGCGGCGGCGCACGGGCGACGACGACATGAAGGTCGAGGTCGACCGGTTCACCCGCCTCACGGCGCTGGCCGCGTACCTGTTGCGCCGCTGCGACGAGGACGAGGCCACCCTGGAGGTCGCCGAGGTCCGCGAGGCGCTCGGCGTGACGGACAAGGACCTGCGCGCCGACGTGAAGCTGCTGAACGTGGTCAACTTCGGGGGCGACGGGTGCCTCCTGTGGGCGGAGTTCAAGGGGACCAAGCGGCTGTACGTCTCGTGCGAGGCGGCGGGCCCGGCGCTGGCGCGCCCGGCCCGCCTCTCCCCCCTCCAGGCGGACACGCTGCTCCTGGCGATCGAGCTGGTGGGCCGCCACCTGCCGACGTCCTCCGGGGCCGCCCTCCGGAGCGCGGCCGTCAAGCTGCGCGCGGCGCGCGGCGGCACCCCGGCGCTCGGCGCCGGCGACCTGCTGCTGGCCCCCGACGACGTGCTGACCGCGGTCAACCGGGCGATCGTCGAGCGCCGCCTCCTCTCCATCCAGTACTGGACCGAGGGCACCGACAGGGTCACCGACCGGGTGGTGGAACCGTACCTCCTCGTGCACAGCCGCGGCGAGTGGTACTACGTCTGCTGGTGCCGCACCAAGGACGAGCAGCGCATGTTCCGGGTCGCGACCACTCGAAGCGCCGTCGTGCTCGATGAGACGTTCACGCCGCGCCACGACCTCGAGCTCGACCTGTACCGACGCGAGGGGGTCCCGACGTCGGCCAGCTACGCGCCGAAGACGGCGACGGTGTGGTACAGCCGCG
>JBLMXT010000287.1:0-5363 GCA_050257915.1 Deltaproteobacteria bacterium | reverse complement strand
GCCACCATGGAGGCGAGGCGGTCTGCGCGCGCTGCTCGCCGGCCGCGGTCAACGGGGGACTGGTCAGGGGGAGATGCTGATGCGAGCTGTCAGTCGGAAGACCCGGTGGATCGGACTCTTGTGCGCGCTCGCGGGCTTCGGCCTGGCGGCGCTGCTCGGGGCCGGAGTCGCGCGGGCGGAGGACGCGAGCCCCACGCCCGCGAGCGGTGAGAAGGTCGTCCTCAAGATCGGCTGGATGGGCGACATCGACAACCTCAACCCGCTCATCGGCTGGACGAACAACGTCTACGAGATCTACGCCCAGGAGTACCTCCTCATGGTCGGCCGGGACTGGGAGACCCTCAAGCCCGACGACTCGGGGATCGCCAAGAGCTGGGAGATCAGCGACGACGGGCTCGTCTGGACCTTCACCATGAACGAGGGCATGACGTGGCACGACGGCGAGCCCATCACCGCCGAGGACGTCGCCTTCACCTACAACTTCATCATCGAGAACGAGATCGCCGCCTACATCAGCTTCGTCGCCGGGATCGAGCGCGTGGAGGCCGTCGACGACCTCACGTACAGGGTCATCTGCGAGAAGCCCGTCGCCAACATGCTCACGCTCTGGATCCCCTGCCTTCCCGAGCACATCTGGGGCAAGATGAGCGCCAAGGAGGCGAGCCAGACCTTCCAGAACGACCCGCCCTGCATCGGCAGCGGCCCCTACCAGGTCGTCGAGTGGAAGAAGGAGCGCTACCTGCGCATGGAGGCCTACGAGGACTTCTACCGCGGCGCGCCGACGGTCGACGAGCTCATCTTCGTCGTCTACCAGAACGGCGACACGATGGTCCAGGACCTGAAGAGCGGCAGCCTCGACGCCGCCTACCTCTTCCCGCCGGCGCAGTTCGACCCGCTCAAGGCGACCGAGGGCATCGACGCGATCGAGTACAGCTGGTTCAACTGGGACTACGTCGGGTTCAACTGCTACGAGGGCGAGTCCAAGGGCCACCCGGTCCTGCGGGACAAGGACTTCCGCACCGCCCTCGAGTACGCCGTGAACCGCGACAAGATCGTCGAGCTGGCCTATGGCGGCCACGCGTGGCCGGGCTACACGTTCATGCCGCCGGACAACTGGGCCGACCCCGACTACGCCTGGGCGCCGCCGGAGGGCGAGGCGCACGACTTCGACCCCGCGCAGGCCAAGGCGATGCTGGACGCAGCCGGGTACACGGACACGGACGGCGACGGCGTCAGGGAGTTCAAGGGCGAGCCGATCAAGATACGCCTGTGGGCCCCGGCCGAGTCGCCGGAGTCGCAGCGCGCCGGCAAGCTCATCGCCGGCTGGTGGAAGGACGTCGGCGTGGACGTCGCGCTCAGCGTCCAGGACGAGGGCGTCTACTTCGACAACATCTGGGCCTACGAGGGCGACACCTTCGTGCCCGACTTCGACGCCTACCTCTGGAACTGGGACGGTTACATCGATCCCGGCCAGTCGCTCACCTGCTACACGACCGCGCAGATCGAGGGCTGGAACGAGTACGCGTGGTCGAACGCCGAGTACGACAGGCTGGACACGCTGCAGGCCTCCGAGATGGACGTGAACCTGCGCGCCGAGTACATCAAGCAGATGCAGGCGGTCATGTACGAGGACTGCCCGGGGTTCACCACCGTCTTCCCCCTCAAGCTGGAGGCGTATCGCACGGACAGGTGGGACGGCTGGTCGCGCTCCAACTACGGCAACGGGGCGGCGTTCCTGGCCGCGTCGATGCCGTTGCCGTACTCGCAGCTCACACCCAAGGTCGCGACCGAGGAGACGTCGAGCACCGGGCTGTGGGTCGCCATCATCGTGGCGGTGCTCGTCGTCGTCGCGCTGGTGGTGTGGCTGATCCTCAGGAGCCGCCGGAGCGGTCCCGCGATGGAGGAGTGACCAGCAGCGCCTGCAGACCGTCGAGGATGAGGTCGAGCCCGACCCGGCGTGAGGGTCCGCCCGAGCCGGTCTATGGAGCGAGCACGACCCGCCCCATGACGCGCAGGTAGTGGGCCCAGTAGCCCTGCAGGTCGCCGTATCGGTCGGCGAGGCGCTGCACCTCGTCGGCCGGCAGCGGCTCGCCGCGGCCGTAGACGCTGCCCGCGATGCGCATCAGCGAGCGGTCACCGTAGGGGGTGCGCTCCATGCGCCCCAGGCTGCGGATCATGATGAGCGCCGCCGACCAGGCGCCCACCCCGGGGATGGCGCGGAGCCAGCGCGACACCTCGTCGTAGGATCCCTCGCGGAGGAAGGCCTCGCCGACCTCGCTGAAGGCCACCGCGGCGCCGCGGATGTACTCGGCCCGCCGCCGGTTGCGCAGCAGTCCCGTCAGGTCCTCGACGCTCGCCTGCACGACCGCCTTGGCGCCCGGGAACGGCCAGAACTCCCTGCCGTCGAGCTCGACGCCCGCCGAGAACTCCTGGATCATGGCGCGCTTCATGTGCTGCGCGACGCCCAGCAGGTTGCGCTGCGAGAGGATCGTCCAGCAGGCGTTCTCGAACGGCGTGAGGAACTTGACCTGGTGGTAGCCGTAGAGCTCCCGCTTGACGGCCACGAAGGGCGGGTCGGAGTCGATGAGCTCGTAGAAGCGGCGCAGGTCGTCGTAGACGCTGAGATAGACCTCGATGCGCCGCACGACCCCTGCGACGTCGTCCTCGCTCAGGGGATCGTCCGTGTGCAGCTCGTAGCGCAGCTCCGGCTCCTCCACGGTGCCGGCTGAGGAGAGCCTGAAGGCGACGGGCGTCTGGCTGGCCCACGCCGCGCGCGTGAGCGACTTCTCCGAGACCACCTGCTCGCCGTGCATGGGGGGGAACGTCACGATGAAGTCGAGCGCCTGGTCGAAATCGAAGGGGGCGACCGGCCGTAGCGTGCCTTCCCACTGCAGTCGCGCCAACGCTTCACCTCCGTGTCTCGGTGCCCGCCACCTACCCGATGGCGGTCCACCGCTAACGCCGGGCCGCCGACGGCGAAGACCGGGGGCCGGATCGCCGGGCCCGCGTCTCGTCGTCAGGCGGGGCTGGAGACGGATCCGCTCAGCGCCCAGATCACCGCTGACAGGCGGCGCAGACGTAGCAGGCGCCGCCGAGGTAGCTGATCTTCGTGACGGGCATCCCGCACGCAGGGCAGGGGCGCCCGGCCGCCTTGGCGTCCATGAGACGTGCGTACCCCCCGCGCCGGCCGAAGAGGTCGCGCTCGTCGCCGCGGCCTCCGGCGGCGATCACGTCGCGCACCGTCCCCGTGATCGCCGCGAACAGGTCGTCCAGCTGCCCCTCGCTCACCTCCGCGAGGGCATGACGCGGGTGGAGGCGAGCGCGGAACATGATGTCCTGGGCGATGGCGTTGCCCAAGCCGGGGATGAGCTGGTCCTGCGTCAGCAGGCCCTTGACACTGCGCTTGCCGCCCCGCTGCGCCACGGCGACCAGCTCGTCGAAGTACCGCCGGTCGAACTCGTCGTCGACCGGCGTGGGGCGCATGCCCTTCACGTACTTCACGTCATGCTCGCGGCCGGCCTCGCAGAGGTGCACGCCGCCCCACATCTGCGTCGTCGCGGAGAAGGCGGCGCCGGTCGTGAACGTGAGGTCGAGGTGACGCTTCGCCGGCAGCGCCTCGCCGCGGGCGTGGTAGCGGATGCGTCCGCCCCACTCGCCGAGGAGCAGCACGCACCCCGGCTCGAGCGGCAGGAAGAGCCACTTTCCCTCGGCCCACGCCGGACCCGCCCGCAGGCCGGCGGTGAGCGCGGCGAACTCCTCCGGCTCGCGGTCGTACCAGACGAACTTGTGCGGGCTGTTCCCCAGGGTCCCGGCGGCGACCGTCAGGCCCGGCAGGACCTCGTTCATCTGGGCCGCGATCACCGTGAGTTCGGGCAGCTCGAACATGCAGTGCCTCCCCTGGTCGCGTCGCCATGGACTGTCGCCCGCTCCTCGCGGTGTGAGTCGTGGGCCGCCGGCGTCAGCCGGCCAGGCGTGCCGGCCGTTGACGGCATGCGCTCACCGCCACTTCGGGATCCTCGGGATGATGAAGGGCACGTCTCGCCTGTAGGCCGCGTAGGCCTCGCCGAACCTCTCGCCCAGCTCCTTCTCCTCGAAGCGCTTCAGGTAGACCAGCAGCGAAGCCGCCAGCGAGAGGACGAGGGCCGTGCCGGCGATCGTCCTCGCGGCGAACGCGATGCCCAGGTAGGCCAGGATCGTCCCCAGTGTCATCGGGTTGCGGCAGTAGCGGAACGGGCCCTCGGTCAGCAACTCCCGGGTGGGCATGACCGGCAGCGGCGTGCCCCGGCCGCGACCCAGCTGGCTGATGACCGACCACAGGCCCAGGGAGAACCCCAGGACCGCGAGGATCCCGCCGACGATACGGTCCAATCTCCCGATCGTGAGAGGCCGGAGGCCGAGCCGGCGGTCCAGTCGCGGACCGACGCCGGCCACGAGGAACGGGAGCAAGCCCATGAAGATGGGGGCCAGCAGGACCATGACCGCGATCCGCCTGGCGTCGCTGTGTTCTCTCTCCGCCCACTCGGCGTAGCGCGACATGACCGCCTCCGACCCCTCGCGAGTGTCCATCCCCGTCGTGGCTCGTCCAGTGGAGAGCGTACCCAGACTCTTCCGCTCCGCGTAGAGCCGGCGTTCAGCGAGACGGCGCGGGACGCAGCCGGCGGCGGGCGCCGCCGGCGGCGTAGGCCCGCCGCTCGAAGAAGTTGTCCCGGTACCAGTGGCGCCCGCGCGCGAGCTGCCAGAGACTCGACAGCGCGTACGCCGGCAGGAAGAAGAGGCCCCAGCGCTCGTACTGGCGGACGTGCACGCGCTCGTGCGCGCGGAGCACCGAGAGCCACGCCGGACTGGTGCCAAGGACGACGTGGCCGAGCGTCAGGGCGCCACAGGGTCGGGTGCCGCGGCGGCCGGCGAGCACGCGCGCGACGGCGGCGCCGTGGAACTCGGCCGTGCCCGAGACGAACCGCACCCGGCCGCCGAGACAGAGGACGACCAGCCCGGCGGCGGCCCCGAGTGCGGTGGCGGGCGCCGCCCACGCGTAGGCGGCGGCGCGAGACGCGAGACGACGGGCGTTCATGCCGGCCGGCCGTTGGTCGCGGGCCGACGCCGCCTCGGCGAGCACGAGCACAGGGTGCCCCGCCCTCGTCAGCCGGCGGGCTCGCGGATCATCACCAGCATCATCTTGAACCGCTCGACCGCCTGCAGGGCGTGAGGGACGTTGGCCGGCATCACGATCAGCTCGTCCTTGCTCACCGTGTGCGCCGTGCCGCCGATCGTGATCTCGGCGGCGCCGTCGAGCACGTGCACGAGAGCATCGAAGGGCGCGGTGTGCTCGCTCAGACCCTCTCCCTTGTCGAAGGCGAACAGGG
>JBLMXT010000286.1:0-9789 GCA_050257915.1 Deltaproteobacteria bacterium | reverse complement strand
CACGACCGGCGCGCCGAGCACGCGGTGCCCCTGCGAGACGGCGCCGAACCGCAGGCCGTAGAACTCCCCGTGCAGCGTCTCGTCGCCGAGCTTGGCGACCAGCCAGCGGATGGGGCGCGAGAAGCGCAGGTGCTCGCTCGCGCCCTCGGGCCTGGCGCCCCAGCGCATGCCGCGCGGGATCTGCAGACCGGTGATGAGGCGCGCGACCAGCTCTGGGACGACCTCGCGCGCCGCGCGCCGCTCTGCCTCCACGCTGACGACGGCGAACTCGGTCCCGTCACTCACCTCGCGGCGGACGTCCTCCGCCGCGGCGCCCTTGGAGCGCGCGAACCCCGCGCCGGCCTTGGTCAGCGTGCCGTCGCCGGCGAACGCGATCGCGGCCTTGGGGCCGCGGAACGTCTGCACCTGGGCGAGCTGCTCGTCCGGCACGCCGTCGACCAGGACGGCGATGCGCCGCGGCGACACCAGGACCCTGGCGGTCGCGCCCTCGCCGAGCAGCCGCTGCTCGCCGAGCAGCGACAGCGCGAGGCCGGGCTGCTCCGGCGTGCCCTCCAGCTGCCGGATCACCGACTCGCAGACCTTGTACGGCAGCTCCTCGGTGCCGATCTCGAGCAGCAGCGTGCGGAGCGCCGTCACGCGTCCGCCCCACCGGCCGGGGCGGCTTCGCCGCCGGCCTCCGCCTCGTCGCCGGCCACCGCCGGCGCCGCGCGCCCGTCGCCGACGACCTCCAGATAGAGGCCGGCGACCTTGCGCGCGAGGTCGCGCACGCGTGCGATGTGCGCGGTGCGGTCGGTGACGCTGATCACGCCGCGGGCGTCGAGCATGTTGAACGCGTGACTGCACTTGAGCACGTGGTCGTAGGCGGGGATGGGCAGGCGCGCCTCGATGCAGCGCAGCGCCTCCCCCTCGTGCTCGCGGAAGTGACGGTAGAGCATCTCCGTGTCCGCCACCTCGAAGTTGTAGCGGCTGGACTCGCGCTCGTTCTCCTTGTAGACGTCGCCGTAGGTGACGACGTGCTCGGCGCCGTCCTCCTCCCAGCGCGACCACACCAGGTCGTAGACGCTGTCCACGCCCTGCAGGTACATGGCGAGGCGCTCGAGGCCGTAGGTGATCTCGATGGTGATGGGGTCGAGGTCGAAGCCGCCGAGCTGCTGGAAGTAGGTGAACTGGGTGGCCTCCATGCCGTCGACCCAGACCTCCCAGCCCTGTCCCCAGGCGCCGAGCGTGGGCCCCTCCCAGTTGTCCTCGACGAAGCGCACGTCGTGCTCGGCGAGCACGATGCCGAGCGCCTCGAGAGAGCGCAGGTAGACGTCCTGGATGTCCGCCGGCGAGGGCTTGATGACCACCTGGTACTGGTAGTAGTGGCCGAGCCGGTAGGGGTTCTCGCCGTAGCGCCCGTCGGTGGGGCGCATGGACGGTTCCACGTAGGCAGCGCGCCAGGGCCGGGCGTCGAGGCAGCGCAGGAAGGTGGCGGGGTTGAACGTGCCGGCGCCGACCTCGGTGTGGTACGGCTGCACGACGACGCAGCCCTGCCCCTCCCAGAAGGCCTGCAGGCGGCCGATGATCTGCTGGAACGTGGGGGCTGCGGCGTCTGCGCTCTGGGCGTGGTCGGTCACGGGTCCTTTCGGTCGGAAGCGCGATTCTAACAGGAGCTCGCAGAACCGAACAAACACCGTCCGGCCACGCCGCGGACGGATGTTCCACGGCGGCGGGCGGGGACGGCTGCTACACTCGAAGACGGCCGGCGCGACGGCGACGCGAGGGCCCGCGGCAGCGGGCTCCCGGCGACGCGAACGCCGGCCATACGAACGTCCCGGCGGCGCGCGGCGCCGCGGCGCCACGTCAGGCGCCGCCCGCGATCCTTAGGGCGCGCAGGCGGCTGCCGGCGTGGTAGACGTACAGCCGGTGCACGTCGCGGAGCGCCTCCCCGGTCGCCGCCGTGGCGGGCTGCTCGCGCAGCTCGGCCAGCGGCCGGGCGATCGCCTCCGCCAGGGCGTCGATCGCCTCGGGCGTGATGGGCACGGCCTCCCCGGAGCAGTCACCGCAGACGAGGCCGCCGCGCGCCGCCGAGAAGCCGAGGGCGCGGCCCCCCGACCCGCAGGCCGCGCAGTGCTCCAGCACCGGCAGGTACCCGGCCTCGTAGAGCAGCTTGAGCAGCGCGCCGAGCACGAGCGGTGACTCGACGGCGCGTCCCGAGATGCCGCGGTCGAGCTCGCGCAGGGTGTTGCGCAGGAGCGCGAACACCCGCTCCTCGGGCTCGTGCTCCGGCGTGAGTCCGGCGGCGGCCTCGCAGACGATCGCCGCCGCGGAGAGCCCCTCACGATCCGCGCGGAGGTGCGCGAAAACGTCCACCAGCTGCGCCTGGGTCACCGTGTAGAGCGACCTGCCGGGGTGCAGCAGCAGGTCGACGACGTTGAACGGTTCCAGGCGGCCGCCCCAGCGCGACGTGGTCTTGCGCACCCCCTTGACCACCGCGTCGACGCGCCCGAGCTCGCGCGTGAACAGGCGCACGATGCGGTCCGCCTCGCCCAGCGGGCGTGAGCTCAGAACGACCGACCGGACCTTCTCGACGCGCGCCATCAGCGGCTCCCTCGTGGCCACATGGCCGTCAACGCCGCGTGCGCCGGCTCACGACCCACGCCTCCCGCCGCGCCGGCGCGCGAAGACCACCCGGGGCACGCCGGAGAGATCGCTGCGCCGCTCCGGCGTCTCGTACGCTCCGGCCGCCGCCATGATGCCGGCCACGTCGTCCGCCTGCCCGGCGCCGACCTCCAGGGCCAGCGTCCCGCCCGGCCGCAGCAGGAGGGCCGCGCCGGGGACGAGGCGGCGGTACACGTCCAGCCCGTCCACGCCGCCGTACAGCGCAAGGCGCGGCTCGTAGTCGCGCACGTTGGGCTCCAGCGCCACGTATTCGTCGGCGGGGATGTACGGCGGGTTGGAGACGACGAGGTCGAACGGCCGCACGCCGACGTCCGCGAACAGGTCGGAGAGCACGAACTCGACGCGGCGCGCGAAGCCGAGCCGCGCCGCGTTGCGGCGCGCCACCGCCAGCGCGCCCGGCTCGATGTCGGTCGCGACGAGGCGCACGAAGGCGTCCTCGGCCACGAGCG
The DNA here is from genome assembly GCA_050257915.1 of Deltaproteobacteria bacterium. GTDB lineage: Bacteria > Actinomycetota > Thermoleophilia > UBA2241 > UBA2241 > CAIXSE01. The sequence goes on along the minus strand of JBLMXT010000286.1, from coordinate 6,679 downwards.
CGAGGGCGATGCAGCCCGAGCCGGTGCCCACATCGAGCGCCAGCGGCTCGTCCTCCGGGTCCGGGCCGGCGATCGGCATCGCCGCGAGCGCCTCGAGGGCGACGTCGACGAGCGTCTCCGTCTCCGGCCGCGGCACGAGCACGTCCGGCGTCACCTCGAGCTCGATGGTGCGGAACGCACGCCTGCCGAGGATGTAGGCCACGGGCTCACGGGCCAGCCGGCGGGCCATGAGGTCCTCGAACCGCGTGGCCTCTTCCGGATCAAGCTCCCGCCCCGGATCGCGGAACAGCTCCGCGCGCGAGCTCCCGATCGCCTCGGCCAACAGCAGCTCGGCGTCCAGGCGCGGCGAGCGCGTGACGTCTGCGTCCCGCAGTCGCCGGCCCGCCTCCCTCACAGCGTCTGCCACGGTCACACCGAGCTCGCTCTCACTCACAGAGCGCCACGCCCACGCGCGAGGCGGCCGAAGCCAGACGCCGATCCAGCGTCGCCAACGGCACGCCGAACCGCGCGGCAAGCTCCAGGTAGCTCGCGTCGTAGGTCGTGAGGCCGGTCGCCCGCGCCAGCGGCACCACGTCGTGCAGCAGGTCGAGACCGCGGAGGGCATCGACGTCGATCTGAAGCCCGCCCAAGAGAGCAAGGAAGCGTGAGCCGTCCGCCTCGCTCACCCGGCCGCGCCTTTCCGCCTGCAGGAGGACGCTGCCCACTTCGAGCGGCCAGAGCGAGGGCACGACCGCCCGGCTCGCAGTGACCTCATCCAGGATCCGCTCGGCGAACGGCGTGAACTCCTCGCGGAACAGCCAGGACATGGTGACCGAGCAGTCGAGGACGAGCAGGCCCACTCAGGCCCGTCCTTCCTCGATCGCGGCACGGATGTCGAAGTCTCCCCTGCTGCGACCGCGCGCGAATTCCTTGAGCGCCGCCGCGGCCGCCGCAGGATCCCTGCGGGGATAGTCGCCTGCGGGCACGAGCACGGCAACGGGCGTACCGTGCCGCGCGATGGTGATGTGCTCTCCGTTCTCCACGCGCTTGAGCAGCTCGGCCAAGTGGGTCTTGGCTTCGTAGGCACCGACGGTCGTCATGATCGTCACCTCTCAGACTGGTCTGCGACTGGTCTTATACTACCCGAAAGCGGTGTGGCCGTCACGCTCGCCGGGCACGGTCACTCCCCGCCGGCGGCCGCCAGTTGCTGCCGGCGGTCCTCCGCGGCGAGCGCCTCGGTGAACTCGTCCAGCTCGCCTTCCATGACGCCGTCGATGCGGTGGCTGGTGAGCCCGATGCGGTGGTCGGTCACGCGGTTCTGCGGGAAGTTGTAGGTGCGGATCTTCTGCGAGCGGTCGCCGCTCCCCACCATGCTGCGGCGCGCGTCGCCGCGCTCCTGGTCCTGCCTGGCCTGCTCGAGCTCGAACAGCCGCGCGCGCAGGATCCGCATCGCCTTCTCCTTGTTCTGGAGCTGGCTCTTCTCGTCCTGGCAGCTGACGTTGACGCCGGAGGGGACGTGGGTGATGCGCACCGCGGAGTCGGTGGTGTTGACGCTCTGGCCGCCCGGGCCGCGGGCGCGGAAGATCTCGACGCGCAGGTCGCCCGCGCTGATGTCCACCTCGATGTCCTCGGCCTCCGGCAGCACCGCCACGGTGGCGGTGGAGGTGTGGATGCGCCCCGCCGCCTCGGTGACGGGCACGCGCTGCACGCGGTGCACGCCGCCCTCGTACTTGAGCTGGGAGAAGGCGCCCTGGCCCTTGACCTCGAGGGTGACCTCCTTGTAGCCGCCGTCGTCGTTCTCGTTGGCGGAGAGGATCTCGACCTCGAACCCGTGGGCCTGGGCGTACCGCGTGTACATGCGCGCGAGCTCGCCGGCGAAGATGCAGGCCTCGTTGCCGCCGGTGCCGGCGCGGATCTCGATGATCACGTCCTTGCCGTCGTTGGGGTCGCGGGTGAGCATGCGCACGCGGATCTCCTCGGCGAGCTCGTCGAGCCGACGGCGGCCGTCGACGAGCTCCTCCTGGGCGAACTCGCGCATCTCGGCGTCGGAGGAGTCGTCGCCGAGGAGGCCTTCGGCGTCGGCGACCGTGCGCTCCGCGGCGCGGTACTGCTCGGTGAGCTCGTGGACCTGCTGCAGCTCGGCGTGGGCGCGGGCGGCGTCGGCGTAGCGCGCGCGGTCGCCGAGCACCTGGGGGTCCGCGAGCTGCGCGTTGAGCTCGTCGTAGGAGCGTTCGATCTCGCTGATCAGGTCGTGGATGGTGGCCATGGGCCCAGCTTACGCCATGACCTCCACGCCCTTCTGCGGCGGACGGTCCTGCGGCTCCAGCTCGATGATCTTCTCCAGGGCGGTGATGGCCACCTCGACCTGGGAGCTGTCGGGCGTCTTGGTGGTCATCCACTGCAGCGCGAGGCCGGGCGCCATGACGATGCGGACGACCTTGCTCTCCTCGCGGCGCCCGGCGAACTTGATGATCTCGTAGCTGATGCCGGCGATGAGCGGGACGAGGACCACGCGGCTGAGGATGAGCAGGTACCACGGCGGGCGTCCGACCGCCGCGAAGACGAAGATGGAGACCACGAGCACGATGAGCAGGAACGACGTGCCGCAGCGCAGGTGCAGGGTCTTGTACTTCTCGACGTTGGCGACCGTGAGCTCCTCGCCGTGCTCGAGCGCGTGGATGCTCATGTGCTCGGCGCCGTGGTACTCGAACACGCGGCGCAGGTCCTTGATCTGGGTGACGACGGCCAGGTAGACGAGGAAGATCCCGACGCGCACGAAGCCCTCGACCATCCAGAAGAGGAAGCCCTCTCCGAGCCAGCGCTCCATCAGCCCGGTGAGGAAGAGCGGCGCGATGAAGAACAGGCCGATGGCGAAGGCGAAGGCGATGATGAGCGTGACGCCGATCTCCTTCTTGCCCAGCTCCTGCTCCTCCTCGCCCAGCGACTCGTTGGCCGAGATGGTGAGCGCGCGGATGCCGATGACCAGCGACTCGGTGAGGGCGACGACGCCCCGCACGACGGGCAGCCTGAGGATGGGGTAGCGCTTCATCCAGCTGACCAGCGGCCAGTGGTGCAGGCCGATGGTCTCGTCCGGGCGGCGCACGGCCAGCGACCACCAGTCGACGCCGCGCATCATGACGCCCTCGATGACGGCCTGGCCGCCCACCTGCGCGCGGCGCGCGGCCAGGGCGGGCAGGACGAGCGCGACGAGGGCGAGACGGCGGATCATGAGGCGAGCGGGCGGCCGCGCGAGGGGCGGCTCAGCGCCGCGCCGCCTCCGGCCCGTCGACGTCCTCGGCCTTGTACGGCCTGCCGCAGGTCATCTTGCCCTCCGGGCAGGTGCCGTACAGGCAGCCGGGGCCGCTCCGCGCGAAGAGGTTGGGCGCCAGGGCGATCACCATGGCGCGCATCTGCCAGGCGAGGTCGCGGATCTCCCACTGGGCGCGGGTGCAGCAGCGCACCTGGAAGAAGTGGCGCAGCTCGCGCGCGTTCATGGTGACGACGATATTGGTCTCGGCGGCGTTGGGCAGCACGAAGCGGGCGTCCTCCTGGACGCTCTCCCGCGTGCGGCCCTCGGCCAGGCCGAGCTCCACGAGCGCGTCGTAGGCGACGCGCGCCTGCTCCATCGCCCGGAGAAAGACGGCCTCGGCCTCCGCGTTGGCGGAGACGCTGGGCGGCACCACGAAGCTGTCGCCCGCCCCGAAGTTGACGTACCGCTGCGACTGCTGGTTGTAGCTTGCGACCCGATGTCTGACACGTTGGTGCGTGCAGGCGCGGCTCACGCCGTCCACGGCGAAGCTGAACGTGGCGTGCTCCAGGGCGGAGTGGTGACCACTGCGGACCAGGATGCGCACGAGCTTGGCGACGTCCTCGTCACTCATCTCCTGCTTGAGGTCCGCCGCCGACACGGGCGCATAACAGAGCCGACCCGCGATCGCGACGGCGCGATCGGGGTCGGGCGTGTGCTGGAGGAGGCTGACGTGGAGCTGAGCGCGGAGCGGTGCCCCTCCGGCGCCCCGCTCGATAGCGTCCTTGCGGCGGCTATTCATGCCGGCGTCAGGACTCGTCGGTGTTCTCGGCCTCGGGAGCGGACTCGGCGGCCACGGCCACCGGCTCCGGCTTCGGCAGCTCGAGCTTGGGCGCGCGGGCCCTCGGGGCCTTCGGCTTGGCCGGCTCGTCGGCCTTCTTCTCAAGGCGGCGCTTGAAGCGGTCGACGCGGCCGCCCGAGTCCACGAGCTTCTGCTTGCCCGTGTAGAACGGGTGGCACTGCGAGCACAGCTCGACGTGCAGCTCCTTCTTGGTGCTGCGCGTGGTGAACGTGTTGCCGCAGCTGCAGTGCACGGTCGCCTCTTCGTACTGCGGGTGGATGTCCTTCTTCATCTGAACGGATCCCTTCTGAGCAAACCCGGTAGTGACGCGGCTGGGGCCCCGAAGGGCCGAAGCGGGATGATACCACGAACCCCGCGGCCACATCGAATCGTTCCCGTGGCCAAACGCGGGTCCCGGAGCCACGGGAGGAGGCGCGGATGCAGCGGCGCCGCATTCCTCCCTATACTCCGTGCCGGTGAGACTGCCTGCGCGGCTACTCGCGCAGGAGAGACCACCGGAGGAGAGGACCCGATGCCCGACATGTTCGCCCACTATCTCGTCGCGGAGGCGGCGGCGCAGCGCGCCGGCGCAGCGCGGCTCCTCGCGGACGCCTTCGACGCCTACAAGGTCGGCGCCCAGGGCCCGGACGTGTTCTTCTACTCTCGCCTGGTGCGCGGTCGCCGCGGGCGCCCGAACCTCGCCCACGTCACGCACCAGCAGCAGATTGCCGCGGCCTTCCGCAGCATGCTCGCGCGCGCCGCGGCCTTGCCCGCGGGAGAGCGCGGCGCGGCCTTCGCCTTCGTCGCGGGGTACGCCGCGCACCTGTGTCTGGACGCAGAGGCCCACCCATGGGTGCTCTACTGGACCGGTGACATCACCGACGGAGCCGACCCGGCGTCCAAGGCCGAGGCCTTCCGTCGGCACGGCATCCTCGAGGCGTCCATCGACGTGATCCTCACCCGCGAGCGCTCAGACGACACCGCCTGGCTGCGCCGGCAGCGGCTCCTGCGCCTGCCACCGGCGCAGGCGATGACGGCCGCCACGCTGCTGAGCGGCATGCTGAGCGATGTGTACGGCGTGACGTTCACCCCCGCGGAGGGACGCTCGGCCTTCCGCGCGATGGAGTGGGTCTACACGACGATGACCGATCCGCGCGCCCTGCCGACGCGGCTTCTCGGGATGGTCGCCCCCGCGGTCGACAAGGGCGGCGTCGTGCGCACCCAGATCTACCCGGTGGCCCCGGCGCCTGCCGCCGCCCGCCTCTACGCCGGGCGGAGCCCCTGGTACTACCCCTCGCGGCCCGGCGAACCGTGCACCGCGTCGTTCGCGGAGATCGTCGAGACCGCGACGTCCGGGACGGCGCGCTGCCTCCGGGCCATCACCGCCGTGGCCGATCGCGACGCGGCTGTGGACGAGGCCGTGGCCGTCATCGGCGACCGCAGCATGTTCACCGGTGTGGCCTGCGACGACCCGCGACCGCTGGTCGCGTTCGCTCCGGACCGGGAACAGCTCTGGAGCGGCGTCTGACGGGAGCGCTCAGCGCGAGTTCTTGGACAGCGCGCTCAGGAACTCGGCGTTGTTCTTGGTCTCGCGGATCTTCTTGATGAGCAGCTCGATGGCCGCGGCGGGATCGAGGCTGTGCAGCACGCCGCGGAGCTTCCAGACGGCGGCGGCCTCGGCCGGCTCCATGAGCAGCTCCTCCTTGCGCGTCCCCGTCGTGTCGATGTCGATGGCCGGGAAGATGCGCTTGTCGGCGAGCTTGCGGTCGAGTCGGATCTCCATGTTGCCCGTGCCCTTGAACTCCTCGAAGATCACCTCGTCCATGCGCGAGCCGGTCTCGACCAGCGCCGTGGCGAGGATGGTGAGCGAGCCGCCCTCCTCGATGTTGCGGGCGGCCCCGAAGAACTTCTTGGGCGGGTACAGCGCCGTGCTGTCGACGCCGCCGGAGAGGATGCGCCCGCTGGCCGGCGTGTTGAGGTTGAAGGCGCGCGCCATGCGCGTGATGGAGTCGAGCAGCACCACTACGTCGTGGCCCATCTCGACGAGACGCTTGACGCGGTCCAGCACCAGCTCGGTGACCTGGACGTGGTTCTCGCTCGGCTGGTCGAAGGTGCTGGCGACGACGGTGCCGAGGACGGAGCGCTGCATGTCGGTGACTTCCTCGGGGCGCTCGTCGACGAGCAGCACGAAGAGGTCGACCTCGGGGTTGTTCTCGGCGATGGAGTTGGCCAGCTTCTTGAGGATGGTGGTCTTGCCGGCCTTGGGCGGCGAGGTGATGAGGCCGCGCTGGCCCTTGCCGATGGGGCACAGCAGGTCCATGATGCGCGCCGCCGTGTCGTGCTCGTCGGTCTCGAGGCGCAGGCGCTCCTCGGGGAACAGCGGCGTGAGTTGCTCGAAGATGGGGCGCTTGCGGGCGGTGTCGGGGTCGATGCCGTTGACGAGGTCGATCTTGAGCAGGGCGTTGTACTTCTCGTTGTCCTTGGGCTCGCGGACCTGGCCGGCGACCTCGTCGCCGCGGCGCAGGCCGAAGCGGCGGATCTGCGACAGCGACACGTAGACGTCGTCGTCGGTCTGCACGTAGCCGTGCGTGCGCAGGAAGCCGAACCCGTCG
>JBLMXT010000285.1:0-3389 GCA_050257915.1 Deltaproteobacteria bacterium | reverse complement strand
ATGACCGCCGACGTCGCCATGGGGTTGCCGCCGAAGGTGGTGGTGTGGAGGTACGGGTTCTCCATGAACGGCTCGAAGACCTCGGGCGTGGAGATGAAGCAGCCCACCGGGATGACGGCGCCGCCGAGCGCCTTGCCCATGGTCATGATGTCCGGCGCGACGTCCCAGTGCTCCATGCCCCAGAGCGTCCCGGTGCGTCCCATGCCGGTCTGGACCTCGTCGGCGATGAAGAGGATGCCCCACTTGTCGCAGATCTCGCGGACCTTGGGGAAGAAGTCGTCCGGCGGGACGCGCGCACCGGCTTCGCCCTGTACGGGCTCGGCGATGAAGGCGGCGATGTCGAGCCCTATGGTGTCGCAGACCTTGAGCTCCTTGTCGAGCGCGTCGGCGTCGCCGTAGGGAATGAAGCGCACGTTGGGCGCGAGCGGGTAGAAGGGCTCGCGCCAGGCCGCCTTGCCGGTCACGCTCAGGCTGCCGAAGGACTTGCCGTGAAAGCCGCCCAGACAGCTGATGATGCCGTTGGTGTGGCTGGCCTTCTTGCGCTTGGCGTGCAGCTTGGCGAGCTTGAGCGCGCCCTCGTTGGCCTCCGTGCCGGAGTTGCAGAAGAACGAGTACCGCAAGTCGCCCGGGGTGACCATGCCCAGCAGCTCGCTGGCGTAGCCGCGCATGGGGTCGAGCAGCTCCTGCGAGTGGAGCGCCTGGTGCTGCAGCTGGTCCATCACCGCCTTGACGACGGTGGGGTGCCGGTGGCCGAGCATGTAGATGCCGAAGCCGCCGAGGCAGTCGATGAACTCCTTGCCGTGGATGTCGTAGAAGACGTTGCCCTCGTCGCGCCACTCGACGGCGGTGTAGTCCGTGGAGCAGGACTTGCGGTACTCGAGGATGCCGGGGTTGACGTACTTGTCGAAGTTGACGAGACAGTCGCCGACCACCGCCTCCTGCTCGTCGCGCGAAAGCTCGGATTTCGCCATGAGGTCGAGCGCCTTGCGCGATTCTCGCAACGCCTGCTGCTTCACTGCGTCCTGCATTCGTTCCCCCCGTCCGCCGCCATTGGCCGCATAATCCCCTGATTTGCAGTAGAGTTCGGTCGTACAACCGAACGACGACCTCAATCTACCGCGACGGCGGTCGTGACGCAACGCCAGTCCTGGAGTTCCTGTCCCTGCAGCCTGCTCGGCGCCGGCGTCTTCGCCCGTCCGTGCCACCGTCCGTGGGCGCCGTGCCACGTGGTATCGTCTGGCGTGGCCTTGACTCGACGACTCAGTCCACCTCGGCGTGTCCCCGGGCGCCGGCCGTTGCCGGCGCCTGACCGCGCCATCCTGCACCTGCTCGCGGTCGCCCACCGGCGTCACGGCGCTCCGGGTGGTCAGTTTGGGCGAAGTCCCAGCGTCGCCTGGTGGGAAGCCCTGCTTGGCGCTGCCGCGGCGGAGCAGCTGCGAAAGGCGGCCCGCACTGGCTGAGGAAGCACCCAGGATCGGTGTGCACAGCGTCCTGCACCTCGGGCGGACCTTGCGCCTCGTGTGGCGCATCTCCCCGGGGTGGACGCTGGCCACGGTCGCGCTCGCCGTCGTCCAGGGCGTCCTGCCGCTGGCGGGCCTCTACATGATCCAGCTCATCGTCAATGCCGTGACCGACGGCCTGGACGCGACGGACAAGAGCGCCGCCTTCGCGAACGTCGCCTGGCTGATCCTCATCGCCGGGCTGATCGGCCTGGCCTCGGCGCTGGCACGCTCGGTCTCGATGCTGGTGAGCGAAGCGCAGGGACAGGTCGTCACCGACCACATCTCCGACCTCATCCACTCCCAGTCGATCGCCGTCGACCTCGAGTACTACGAGAACTCCAGGTACTACGACGTGCTGCACCGGGCGCAGCAGGAGGCGCCGTACCGGCCCACCAGGATCGTCAATGACCTGGTCATGGTGGGCCAGAGCGCGATCACGCTGGCCGGCGTGATCGGCATCCTGTTCTCGATCCACTGGAGCGTGGGCCTGATCATCGTCGCCGCGGCCCTGCCGAGCGCCTACGTGCGGCTGCGCTACTCGCAGCGGCTCTACCGCTGGGAGACCGCACGGACCGATCAGGACCGGCGCTCCTGGTACCTGCACTGGCTGCTGACGGACGGCACGTTCGCCAAGGAGATCCGCATCTTCGACCTCGGCGAGACGTTCCGTGCCTGGTTCAAGGAACTGCGCAGCGCCCTGCGCGGCGAGCGCCTGCGCCTCACGGCGCGGCGGTCGCTCGCCGATCTCTTCAGCCAGGCCGTGGCGACGGTGGCGGTGTTCGGCACCTTCGCCTACATCGCCTGGCGCACGCTGCAGGGCAGCATCACGCTCGGCGCCATGATGATGTACTACACCGCCTTCAACACGGGCCTCAACGCGTTGCAGAGCGTGCTCGGGGGCGTCGCCGGGCTGTACGAGGACAACCTGTTCCTGACCTATTACCACGAGTTCATGGCGCTCGGACCCAAGGTGGTCGAATCGCCGGCACCACGGACCGTGCCGCGACCGCTGCGGGACGGCATCGTCTTCGAGGACGTGACCTTCGACTACCCGGACACGACCCGGACGGCGCTGGCGGACATCGACCTCCACATCAGACCCGGCGAGGTGACCGCCCTCGTCGGCGCCAACGGCTCCGGCAAGACGACCATCGTCAAGCTCATGTGCCGTCTGTACGATCCCCAGCGCGGGCGCGTGACGCTCGACGGCGTCGACCTGCGAGAGCTGCCCGTCGCGGACCTGCGGCGCGGCATCAGTGTCATCTTCCAGGACTTCGTCAAGTACCAGCTCACCGCTCGCCAGAACATCTGGGTGGGCAACGTCGCGCTGCCGCAGGACGACCCCAGGATCGAGGAAGCCGCCCGCGCCGCCGGGGCCGGGGCGGTGATCGACGGACTCGGGCTCGGGTACGACTCGATGCTCGGCAAGTGGTTCGAGGACGGCGAGGAACTGAGCATCGGCGAGTGGCAGCGGATCGCCCTGGCGCGGGCGTTCGTGCGCGACGCGGAGATCCTCGTCTTCGACGAGCCGACCAGCGCTCTCGACCCCGTGAGTGAGTGGCAGGCCTTCGAGCACATCCGCGCGCTCGCGAAGGGGCGGGCCGTGGTGCTCATCAGCCACCGGTTCTCGACCGTGCGCAACGCGGACCGCATCCACATCGTCGAGCAAGGAAGGATCGTGGAGACCGGCACGCACGATGAGCTGATGGCGCTCGACGGACGCTACGCGCGCATGTACGAAGTGCAGGCGCGCGCCTACCAGGCGCGCGCCTGACCGTGCTTCGCCCCCGCCTGCGCGCGGTTGTGGTGAATCAGGCGATTTGCAGTAGAGTTCGGACAAACGACCGAACGCACTCCTCGCGGTCCCGGATGGCGGGTGGTGCGTGC
>JBLMXT010000284.1:0-7023 GCA_050257915.1 Deltaproteobacteria bacterium | reverse complement strand
GGGGCGACGTGCTGGCGGTGGAGGCGCCGGCGGAGGGGCGCGCCGTCGCGGAGCCGGTCGTCGTCCCCAGGCCCGGCCACGCCGATCTGGGCGGCGCCCTGCTGTACGGCCTGGACGACATCCGCGACGTCATCGAACGCGCGAGCGCGCGCGAGACGGCCGCCAAGGTCGCGTGCGGCGCGGTCGCGAAGCGGCTGCTCGCCGCGCTCGGATGCACCGTGGCCAGCCACGTGGTCGCCATCGGCGCCGTCGCAGCCGAGCGCGGGATGAGGCTCGAGGACATCGAGCGTGTGGAGGCGAGCCCGGTGCGTTGTCGCGACGCCGAGGTCGCCGGGCGCATGGTCGCGGCCATCGACGCGGCGGCGCAGGCCGGCGACACGCTGGGCGGCGTCGTCGAGGTCCTCGCCTTCGGCTACCCGTCCGGAGTCGGCAGCTACGTCCAGGGCGACCGGCGTCTGCGCGCGCAGCTCGCTGGCGCCGCCCTGAGCGTGCCTGCCATCGTGGGCGTGGAGTTCGGTCTCGGGTTCGCCGCCGCGGCGCTGCCCGGCAGCGAGGTGCACGACCCCATCGCGCACGATCCGGAGCGCGGGTACGTGCGCGCGAGCAACGGCGCCGGTGGTATCGAGGGGGGCATCTCAACGGGAGCGACGATCGTCGTCCGCGCCGCCATGAAGCCCATCTCCACGTTGAGGGAGCCGCTGGGCAGCGTGGAGCTGGGGACGCACCGCGCCGTCAAGTCGCGGTTCGAGCGCTCCGACGTCTGCGCCGTCCCGGCGGTCGGCATCGTCCTGGAGGCGGTGCTCGCCCTGGCCCTGGCGGACGCGGCGCTGGAGCGGTTCGGCGGCGCCACCGTGGACGACCTCCTCGCCGCGGCGGGAGCCTACGAGCGGCGCATCCGGGAGCGCTGAGCCGGCGGTGCCGGACACCTGCGACCAGCCGACGGCCGTCGCCCTCGTCGGGTTCATGGGCGCCGGCAAGAGCGCCGTCGGCCGGGAGCTGGCTGCGGCGCTCCGCTGCCCCTTCGTCGACACCGACGAGCGCATCGTGGCCCAGGCCGGCCCGATCGAGGAGGTCTTCGCGCAGCGCGGCGAGGCGGCGTTCCGCGCGCTCGAGGCGGAGGTCGTGACGGCCGCGGTGGCAGAGGCCGTCGAGCGGCCGCTCGTGCTCGCCGTCGGAGGCGGCGCGGTGCTCAGCGGCGCCGTGCGCGCGGCGTTGGGCCGGTTGCCGCTCGTCGTCTGGCTCACGGCGCCGCCCGAGGTGCTTTGGCGGCGCGCGCGGGCGCAGGGGCAGGCGGTGCGGCCGCTCGCCGTCGACGAGGCCGCGTTCCGTGCCCTGCTCGCCGCCCGCGAGCCTCTGTACCGGGAGGTCGCGACGCTGGTCGTCGACGCCGCCGCGAAGCCGGTCTCCGCGCTCGCGGCGGAGATCGCGGGCCGCCTGCGTGAGGCGCCGCCGGAGGACGCCGCCTACCGGCGGGCGCAGGGTGGCGTCCGATGAAGCGCCTCACGGTCCACGCCGCCTCGCGCACGTATCCCATCCTCGTGGGCCGCGGCGTGCTCGACGAGCTCGGCGCGCCGGTGCGCAGGCTGCGCGGCGACGGACAGGTCGTCGTGGTCAGCGACGAGAACGTGGCGCCGCTGTACCTGGACAGGGTCCGCGCGAGCCTGGCGGCCGCGGGGCTCAGCACGTCGCAGGTGATCCTGCCGGCGGGCGAGCGGGAGAAGAGCCTCGCCCGCGCCGAGGAGCTCTACGGGGTGCTGTACGACCGCGGTCTGCGTCGCAGCGACACCCTGGTGGCGCTGGGCGGCGGCGTGATCGGCGATCTCACCGGGTTCGTCGCCGCCACCTACCAGCGCGGCATCGGTCTGGTCCAGGTGCCCACGACGCTGCTGGCGCAGGTGGACGCCTCCGTCGGCGGCAAGGTCGCCGTGGACTTCCGCGCCGGCAAGAACTACGTGGGCACCTTCTACCAGCCGAGCCTCGTCCTCGCCGACCTGGACACGCTGCACACGCTGCCTGCGCGCGAGCTGCGCGGCGGAGCCGCCGAGGTGGCCAAGCACGGCCTGCTGGCGGGGAGCGCCGTGCTGCGCCGCGTGCGGCAGCTCGCGCGGGGGCCGCTCGCGGCAGAGGCCGTGACGCAGGAGCTGGTGGCCGGGTCCATCCAGTACAAGGCCGGCGTCGTGGAACGGGACGAGCTCGAGGCCGGCCTGCGCGCCGTCCTCAACTTCGGCCACACCATCGGTCACGCGATCGAGGCCGCGACGGGGTTCGCGCGCTTCTCTCACGGCGAGGCGGTCGCCCTCGGGCTGCACGCGGCGCTGCGGATCTCGGGTGAGCTGGCCCGCCTGCCCGAGGCGGAGGAGCTGGCGGCCCACGAGTTGCTCGACGCCCTGGGACTGCCCACCCGCCTCACCGGCGTGCGCGCGCAGGACGTCTGCGACCTCATCGGCCGCGACAAGAAAGCAGGGCAGGACGGCGTGGGCTACGTGCTCCTGCGCCGTCCCGGGTTCCCCATCATCGGGGTCCGCGTCCCGCCGGAGCTCGAGTCGGAGGTGGTGGAATGGCTGCGAAAGCGCTGAAGACCCTGTGGCTCCTGCACGGGGTGAACCTCGACATGCTCGGCCGGCGCGACCCGTCGGTGTACGGCAGCATGACGCTGACGGAGCTCGAGGCCTACGTGGCGAGGCACGGCGAGGCGCTCGGGTTCACGGTGCGCAGCTTCCACACCAACCACGAAGGCGAGTTCGTCGAGAAGCTCCACCAGTTGACGATCGGCGGTACTGACGCCGTCATCATCAATCCCGGCGCCTGGACGCACTACAGCTACGCGCTGCACGACGCGCTCGAGCTGGTCGAGGCGCCGGTCGCCGAGGTGCATCTCTCCGACATCGAGGACCGGGAAGACTGGCGGCGCGTGTCGGTGATCGCCGACGTCGTCGACGTGCGCGTGCGCGGCAAGGGCGCGGCCGGGTACGTCGAGGCCCTGCGGGCGCTGGAGCAGCTCGTGGACGGCAGGACGCAGGCATGAGGCCGCGGCTCGACCGGTTACGCGCCCGCCTGGACGGGCTGCGCGTCGACGGGGTGGTCGTGACCGATCCCGTCGACGTGCGCTACCTCTCGGGGTTCCGCGGGGAGGACGCGACGCTCGTCGTCGGTCACGACGCGGCGCTGCTCTGCACCGACGCACGCTTCTGGGAGCAGGTGCACGAGGAGGTCGACGGATTCGAGCTCAGCAAGGTGACGGCGGAGCCGCTGCTCGCCCACAGCGTGCGCGAGGCCGCGCGCGTCCTGGGCGGCGGCGCCCGTCTGGGCTATCAGGGCGGGCAGCTCAGCCACGCCTCGTACCGCCGGCTGCGCCGCCTCCACGGCGGACCGCTGCGTGACGTGCGCCAGGGCGTCACGCTGCTGCGCGCGGTCAAGGACGCCGCCGAGATCGCGACCATGCGGCGCGCGGCCGCGGCGACCGACGAGGCGCTTCGCCTCGTCGTGTCCCGCGGGCTCGTCGGCCGCAAGGAGCGGGACGTGGCCTGGGACCTCCAGGCTGAGTGCCATCGCCTGGGGGCGGAGGGGGAGGCGTTCGGCGCGATCGTCGCCACCGGCGACCACGGCGCCCAGGCGCACGCGCTGCCGGGGGAGCGCGTGATCGCCGCCGGTGAGCTGGTGGTGATCGACACCGGCGCGCGCGTCGACGGCTACTGCAGCGACATCACGCGCACCTTCGCCGCCGGTGAGCCGGCCGCCGAGCTGCGCCGCATGTACGACGCCGTCCTCGCGGCGCAACTCGCCGGCCTCGCCGCGGTCCGCGCCGGCGCCCACGGCCAGGCGGACGTGGACGCGTCCGCCCGGCGGGTGATCGCCGAGGCGGGATACGGCGAGCGCTTCGGTCACGGCACAGGGCACGGCGTCGGGCTCGAGGTCCACGAGGCGCCGGCGCTGGGCCGCGTGCGTGGCGACCGGCTCGAGGCCGGCATGGTGTGCACCGTCGAGCCGGGTGTCTACGTCGAAGGGCTCGCCGGTGTGCGCATCGAGGACACCGTCCTCGTGACGCCGGACGGCTGCGAGCGCCTCACGACCTCGCCGAAGGAGCTGCAGGTCGTCGACTGAGGCGCGCGGACGTGCCTGCACACCCCGGCGGCCTTGCGGTATCATGGCCTACCACGTGCGTGAGACCAGCCCCCTCGACCCCTGAGCAGGACCACATGGCAGACGTCGTCAACACCAACCAGTTCAAGACCGGCATGGCCATCGAGATCGACGGCCAACCCTTCACCATCGTCGAGTTCCAGCACGTCAAGCCCGGCAAGGGCGGGGCGTTCGTCCGCACCAAGGTCCGCAACATCGCCACCGGCGCGGTGCTCGACAAGACCTTCCGCGCCGGCGAGAAGTTCGACCGCATGCACACCCAGTCGCGCAAGATGGCGTTCCTGTACGCGACCGACGAAGAGGTCGTGCTCATGGACAACGAGACCTACGAGCAGGTCTCGGTCTCGCCCTCGATGGCGGAGGGCGCGCTCAAGTGGGTCGTCGAGAACATGGAAGTCGAGATCATGTACCTCAACGGCGTGCCGTTCGAGGTCGACGCGCCGAACTTCGTCGAGCTCACCATCACCAAGTCCGATCCCGGCGTCCAGGGCAACACCGCCCAGGGCGCCACCAAGCCCGCCACCCTCGAATCCGGCGCGACCATCCAGGTCCCGCTCTTCATCGAGGAAGGCGAGAAGGTCAAGGTCGACACCCGCAGCGGGGAGTATCTCGGGCGCGCCTGAGCGCACGGGGCAGGAGAGCACATGCGAGCGCGCCAGGTAGGCATCACCGACACCACGCTGCGCGACGGCCACCAGTCGCTCTGGGCCACGCGCATGCACACCAATGAGATGATCCCGGTCCTCGAGCTCATGGACTCGATCGGCTTCCGCTCGCTCGAGTGCTGGGGCGGGGCGACCTTCGACGCGTCCCTGCGCTTCCTCGACGAAGACCCCTGGGAGCGTCTCCGGCTCATCAAGAAGCACGTCGTGCGCACGCCGCTGCAGATGCTGCTGCGCGGCCAGAACATCGTCGGCTACCGCCACTACGGCGACGACATCGTGCGCCGGTTCGTGTACAAGGCGGCGGAGAACGGGATGGACGTCTTCCGCGTCTTCGACGCGCTCAACGACATCCGCAACTACGAGACGGCCGCCGCCGCCATCAAGGAGACGGGCAAGCACTTCCAGGGCGCCGTCGTGTACACCATCTCGCCGGTGCACTCGCTCGACCACTACATGGACCACGCCCACCGGCTCGTCGACATGGGCGCCGACTCCATCTGCATCAAGGACATGGCGGCGCTGCTCTCGCCGTTCTACGCCGAGCAGCTCGTCGGCCGCCTCAAGGCGGAGCTCTCCGTGCCCATCCAGCTGCACTGCCACTACATCGGCGGCCTCGCTCCGATGACCTACCTCAAGGCCATCGAGGCCGGGGTCGACGTCATCGACACCGCCACCGTGCCGCTGGCCTTCGGCAACTCACAGCCGGCCACCGAGATGGTCGTGTCCGCGCTCAGCGGCACGCCCTACGACAGCGGGCTGGACCTCGAGAAGCTCTTCGAGATGGCCAAGTACTTCGAGAAGGTCCGCCTCGAGGGCGGCTGGGACCGCGGCGTCACCTCGCTCACGCACATGCAGGTGTACTCGCACCAGGTGCCGGGCGGCATGATCAGCAACCTCGAGAGCCAGCTCAAGGAGCAGAGTGCGCTCGACCGGCTGCCCGAGGTGCTGCAGGAGATCCCCATCGTCCGCGCCGAGGTCGGCTTCCCGCCGCTGGTGACGCCGCTGAGCCAGATCGTCGGCACACAGGCGGTGCTCAACGTGCTGTCCGGGCGGCGCTGGCACATCGTGCCCGACGAGATGAAGCAGTACCTGCGCGGCAAGTACGGCGCCGCGCCGGGACCCGTGTCACGCGAGGTGCTCCTGCGCGTCCTGGAGGGCGAAGAGCCCATCGGCGTGCGCCCGGCGGACCTCGTCGACGAGACGCTCGAGGACTACCGCGCGGAGATCGGCGACCTGGCGCGCTCGGAGGAGGACCTGCTCAGCTACGCGCTCTTCCCGCAGACCGCCCGCCTCTACCTCGAGCGCCATCACATCGGCCCCGAGTCCGACGTGTTCGGCGTGCACGACCGCTTCCTCAGCTCGCAGGCGGGCGCCGACCTGCTCGAGCAGAGCGCCGACCGCGTCAAGGACATCCTCGGGATGATCGAGGAGAGCGAGGTCGACGAGGTCGTCATCGAGGAGGGAGACCTCAAGATCACGGTGCGCAAGGCTGGGGTCGAGCCCGCGGCCGCGGCGCACGCGGCGGCCGCGCAGGCCCCCGCCCCGGCCGCCGCCGCGAGCGTGGACGAAGGCACGAACGGCTTCCACCTCGTGAAGTCCAAGTGGGTCGCCACGTTCTACCGCTCGCCCACGCCGCAGGCGCCGGCGTTCGTCGAGGTCGGCGACGCGGTCGAGGCCGGTCAGACGCTCTGCATCCTCGAGATGATGAAGATGATGAACGAGCTCACCGCGGACGTGGCCGGCGTGGTCCGCGAGATCCTCGTGGAGAACGGCGAGACCGTGCAGTACGGACAGCCGCTCTTCGCCATCGAACCCGCCTGAGGCGGGGGAGCAGACGACGCAGCGTGCCCACGGCCGGCCCGAGTCGCAAGCAGGCGCGTCGTGACGCCGTGTTCCTCCTGTATCAGACCGAGGTCACGGACCTCTCCATGGCGGAACTGGTGGACGGCCTGCGGCTGCGCGAAGGCTACGCGCCGGACGAGTTCACCGTGAAGGCCGTCGCCGGCGTGCTCAAGACGCGAGACGAGCTCGATGTCGTGCTTCAGGCCCACGCCAGGGACTGGCCGCTCGACCGCATCGCTCCCCTGGAGCGCAGCATCCTGCGGCTGGCCGTACTGCACGGTCTCGCCGTTCTCGACCAGGATCTGGCGGACCACGCCGCCGACGTCGGCCGTGAGCTCGTTCATCATCTTCATCATCTCGAGGATGCAGAGCGTCT
>JBLMXT010000283.1:0-4148 GCA_050257915.1 Deltaproteobacteria bacterium | reverse complement strand
CCGGCGGCAGCTCCCCGTAGGTCATGCCCACATCCACGCCGACGCTCTTGCTGCGTGCGGCCCAGATGAAGTACCACACGATGCCGAGAGCCCAGACGATGCCGTAGAGGATCCACGACTGGCCGTTCGAGTCCTTCATCTCCTCGGTGAAGAGCAGGAAGTAGGCGAGGATGCCGAGGTACACGAGGGAGACCGCGGCGCCCCAGGACACGAGCGGGATGCCGATGAACTTCCACGTCTTGTACGGCGACGAATCCCAGATACCCCTGGCGCGCTTCACGTACGGGAAGATCAGCGCGGCGATGGTGGTGACACCCCACACCGAGACGATCTCCATGCCGGTGACGGTGAGGCCCTGCATGTAGTCGCCGAGCCAGAAGGTGTAGAGGGCGATGGCGCCCTGGCAGAGGATGAAGCACAGGATGTAGTTCTTGACCGGGCTCGCCCAGCGCGGGTTGATCGACGTGAACCACTTGGGGCCCATGCGGTCCATGCCCCACGCAAAGATGATGCGCGGGAAGGCGAGGTAGCTCAGCGCCACGTACCAGAAACAGAACAGGATGTACGAGCCGCTTGCCGCCAGCGCAACGAACCAGTTGGAGTTGGCCACGTAGGCCAGACTCATGTAGCTGGGCAGGTACGGCAGGTTGTAGCCCTCGATGCCGCCGTTGTTGTCGATCCACGCCGTCGACGAGATGAAGTCGAACGGCATCGCCCGGTACATCGAGAGCGCCGTCCAGATCATGAACAGCGCCGGGATCAGGATGGCGATGAAGTTGGCGGTGATGAGCGTCTTGTCCGGGCGCTTGACCTCGCCGGCGACGAAGACGCAGAAGTAGGCATAGGCGAACAGCCATGAGCCGGCCACCATCACGCCGAGGGTCCCATAGAACGTCGAGGACGTGGGCACGGCCTCGCCGATGGCCGCCGACACCGCCGGCACCACCTCGGAGTACTTGAGCGAGTCGTACTGGGCGGCGAGCACGTCCCACTTCTCGGCGAACGCCGCCTTGCTGGTGATCATGATCGATGCGGTCACGACCGCCGCGCCGCCGAGGGCAAGGACCATGATCACCTTCTGGATCCTGGCGAAGAACTTCATACCGAACACGACGGTGAAGAAGGCGATGATGTTGGTGATCGTGGCGACCACGAACACGCCCCAGTCGTAGGAGAGGCCGCCGAAGAAGGCTCCGGTGGCGCTGTCGTACAACCACGTCCAGTTCTGGTACTCGGCGAAGATCACGAGTCCGGGGTCGGCGACCCACGGCGCCAGGATGTAGACCCAGAAGATCATCACGAAGGCGTTGCCGAAGCTCTCCGCGATGGCCACGATCGGGTGGATGATGCGCGAGTTGTAGATGTACTCGCCGCCGGAGCGCGGCATGCTGCCGGAGAGGATGCCCCACACGAGCGGGAAACCGAACCCGACGAGCACCAGCGAGATGACGCTGGCCCAGAGCAGGTTGCCGGTCAGGTAGGTGCCGAGCCCCCAGGTGACCATGGTCCAGATGCTCGGCGTGATGCCCTGGTTCATCATGCCGACGGCGACGGCGTCGGTCATGGAGAGACCGCGCACCAGGCCGCTTGCTTTGCGTGCGAATGCGAGTTCTTCTGCCACACTACCCCCCTAGTCTGCGGACGCCCGGCCGGCCCCTGGCGGCGCGTCCCGATCCGTAGTGCCCAAAGGCTGCCCCTGTGTCATCCACCCCCTCGTGCTCGACCGACGGACTGACTTGGTTAGTCACACAACGAACGATATGCGCAGAAGGTGGCGAGGGGCAAGGGGCGGGAGGCAGAATGCGAGGGGCCGGAGACGCCGCAGCGGCGTCGCCGGCCCCTCTCGTTGCACTTCTCCGGGCGCGTCAGGTGTGCTGGGCGCGCACCGCGGCCGCGATCTCCTCGGGTCCGCTCACGACCTTCACCGCGTCGAATTTGCAGGCGGCGCGGCAGGCGTCGCAGCGGATGCACAGGCCCTGGTCGATGATGTGCGGCTGCTTCTTCTCGCCGGTCGCCGCGTCGACCGGGCACTTCTTGGCGCACAGGGTGCAGCCGGTGCAGGCGTCCGGGTCGATGGCGTAGGCGATGAGCGCCTCGCACGACAGCGCGGGGCAGCGGCGGTCGTCGATGTGCGCCAGGTACTCGTCACGGAAGTAACGGATCGTGGTGAGCACCGGGTTGGGCGCGGTCTGGCCGAGCCCGCAGAGGCTCGTGCGCTTGATGTTCAGCGCCATGCTCTCCAGTCGCTCCACATCGCCCTCCTCGCCCTCTCCGGCGGTGATGCGCTCCAGGATCTCCAGCATGCGCTTGGTGCCGAGGCGGCAGGGGACGCACTTGCCGCAGCTCTCGTTCTGGGTGAACTGCAGGAAGTACTTGGCGAGGTCGACCATGCAGGTGGTGTCGTCGGCGACCACCATGCCGCCGGAGCCGACGATGGCGCCGGTCGCGGCGAGGCTCTCGTAGTCGACCGGCGTGTCCAGGAGCGAGGCGGGGACACAGCCGCCCGACGGGCCGCCGAGCTGCACGGCCTTGAACTTCTTGCCGTCCTTGATGCCGCCGCCGACGTCGAAGATGACGTGGCGCAGGCTCGAGCCCATGGGCACCTCGGCGAGGCCGCCGTTGACGATCTTGCCGGCGAGGCTGAAGGCCTTGGTGCCCTTGCAGGTGTCGTTGCCGTAGGCGGCGTAGGCAGCCGCACCGTTGGCGATGATCCAGGGCACGTTGGCCCACGTCTCGACGTTGTTGATGTTGGTGGGCTTGCCCCACAGGCCCGACGCCGCGGGGAACGGCGGCCGCGTGCGCGGCATGCCGCGCTTGCCCTCGATGGAGGCGATGAGCGCCGTCTCCTCGCCGCAGACGAAGGCGCCGGCGCCCTCCTTGATCTTGAGGTGGAAGTCCCAGCCGCTGCCGAGCGCGTCGTCCCCCAGCAGGCCCCGCTCCTCGGCGGCGGCGATCGCCAGCCGCAGGCGCTTGACCGCGAGCGGGTACTCGGCGCGCACGTAGATGTACCCTTCGTGCGCGCCGATCGCGTAGCTGCCGATGAGCATGCCCTCGAGCACGGCGTGCGGGTCGCCGTCCATGATCGAGGCGTCCATGAACGCGCCGGGGTCGCCCTCGTCGCCGTTGCAGATGATGTACTTGACGTCGCCCGGCGAGGACGCGGCGAACTTCCACTTCATGCCCGTGGGGAACCCGGCGCCGCCGCGTCCGCGCAGCCCCGAATCGAGGACCTCCTCGCGGATCCGCTCCGGGGTCATCGTCGTGAGCGCCTTGCGCGCCGCCTCGTAGCCGCCGCGGGCGAGGTACTCGTCGAGGCTCTCCGGGTCGATGACCCCGACGTCGCGCAGCGCGATGCGCGTCTGCGCCTTGTAGAACGGGATGTCGTGGGCGCAGGCGATGCGCTCGCCGGTGGCGGGGTCCACGTACAGGAGCCCCTCAACGACCCGGCCGCCGGCGAGGTGCTCCTCCACCACGGTCTTGACGTCCTTGAGCTTGAGTCGCGGGTAGTACGTGTCGCCGTCGGACACGACGGCGAGCGGGCCCTGGGAGCAGAGGCCGTGGCAGCCGATGATGCTCACCTCGACCTCGTCCTGGAGGCCGGCGGCGGCGATTTCCGCCGCGAACGCCTCGTGGATCTTCATCGACCCGGCGAAGACGCACGCGGTGCCGGCGCAGACGGAGACACGACGACGACCGTCGGCGTCGGCGCCGACGCCGACCTTGACACCGTCCGCGGGCACGGTGGCCTCAGGCATCGGAGCCTCCTCCCTGCTCCGCCGCGATCTGCTCCAGGAGCCTGCGCGCGATCTTGCGCGTCTCGTCGGCGCTGAGGTTGCCGTAGGTCTCCTCGTCGATGCGCATGACGGGCGCCTGCGAGCAGGCGCCCATGCACGCCACCGAGTCCAGCGTGAACTCGAGATCGGCGCGCGTCTCACCGTCGGCCACCAGAAGCTCCTGCTCCAGGGCCTCGGTGATGCGCGTGGCCCCGGCCACGTGGCAGGCCGTGCCGTGGCACACGAGGCACTTGTGCCGGCCGGTGGGGACGGTGGTGAACTGCGCGTAGAACGTGACGATGCCGTAGATACGCGAGGCAGGGACGCCGCTGAGCCGGGCGATCTCGTCGACCACCGGCTCCGGCAGGTAGCCGT
>JBLMXT010000282.1:0-6370 GCA_050257915.1 Deltaproteobacteria bacterium | reverse complement strand
CGTGGCCCGAATATGTGTTGACGACGTACCAGCTGTACACGGAGTGGCCCCGATCAGGTGATGAGATTGATGATGAAGTCGGCGATCTTGGAGAAGCCGAAGTCGAGGACGCTCGTGTAGGCGGCGGCGATGGCGACGGCGACGAGCACGACGAGGGTGGACTGCGCCAGGTCCTTGCGCGTGGGCCAGGTGACCTTGCCCATCTCCACGCGCACGTCGCGCAGGAACTTCATGAAGCCCTTCTTCTCGGCCGGGCGTGCCGCCTTGGCCTTCTGCTGGGGCTTCTGCTGCGAGCGCCCGCGCGCCGGCTTGGCGTCGGTGCGCTTCGCCACGGCCTTCTTGTTCTGCGCGGGCTTGCCGGTGGACGTGCTCTTGCCGGCCCCACCCTTTTTGTTGTTCGCAGTCTTCGCCACTCAACCGCTCCGATGATCATTGGCAGGGCTGGAGGGACTCGAACCCCCGACCCCCGGTTTTGGAGACCGGTGCTCTACCAATTGAGCTACAGCCCTACGAGAAACGAAGGGACGCTGCTAGCGCGTCTCCTTGTGGACGGTGTGTGTCCCGCACCAGCGGCAGTACTTCTTGAGCTCGATGCGGTCCGGGTCGTTCTTCTTGTTCTTGTTGGTGTGATAGTTGCGACGCTTGCACTCCTGGCAAGCGAGCGTGACGAGTTGACGCACGTCGTCTTCCTTTCAAGCAGAAGCACGTAAGGATACCAAGCGTTCAGCGGGAGGGTCAACGCGCGGCCCTCCGGCCCCCGCACGCGGCTGCAAGGCCCGCGACGGCCACGGCGGCGGAGTATAGCAGGCCGGGAGGAGCCGGGCAAAACGGCGTCACCGGCGGGCGTCGTCGTGGGCGTCGTGCCAGTCGCGCAACTCGGGCCCGTCGATGCGCGAGACCCGATGCACGATCGCCCGCGCGCGCAGCACCGGCGGCAGCGCCTCCTCGAGCACCGCCTCCCTGCCGGGCCCGTCCAGCCACGCCCAGGCGCGGTGCTCACCGACGTGGCAGCCCCACCAGAACATGTGCGCGTACTGCGGCCCCCTGCCGATGATCTCGTCCATGATCCAGCCACACTCACCGGGATCGTGAGGGACCTCGATCAGATAACGGGTACGCGTACGCTGAGGACCAGTCAGGAATCCCATTCCCACGTGCTTCCCGGTAGGGTGGATGCGAAACGGGAGGAGATGTGATCGACGGGCACGCAGAGTCCGAAGGAGACGCTCGCCGGGAGCCGGCCGGCGCGGAGGCGCCGGCCGGCGGCCGGCGGGTGCCGCCGCCCGCGGCGCCCGGGCGCGAGGCCGCCGGCGCGCCGCCGGCCGCGGCCCGGCCGGACGCGCCGGCGAGCGGGGCGCCACCCCGGTCGTGGCCGGAGGCGCCGGCGGCGCGACCAGACCCGGCGCCGCCGTTGCCGCCTGCGCCGAGCGACGCCGGCGGCGGGGCGTGGCGTCCCGCCGCCGAGACCGGCCTCACGGGGGTGGCCTCCGCCAGGTCCGGCGCGGCGCCCGAGCCCGGAGGCGGACCCCGGCTCCGCGCCGCCGCTCCCGGCCAGCCGCTCTATCTGCCGCAGGCGTCGTGGCGCTGGCCGCAGGCGCTCGCCGGCCTCGCCATCGGCGCCGCCCCGGAGGCGCTGCTCTCGCTGGCGGCGCTGATCGGAGGCGCCGGTTCCAGCTCCAGCGGCGCCGTGAGCGCCGGCAGCGCGGCGCTGCTCGCCGTCAGCGCCCTGGTGCTCTACGGCTGGCAGGGGCTCTCGGCGTGGCTCTTCTCGCTGCGGACCGCCGGCCGCGCGCTGGCTCTCTGGGGCTTCCGGCGCCCGACCCGCGCGATCCTCTGGACGGTCCCCGTGGGCCTCGTCGCCGTGTACGCCGTCAGCCTCGCGCACGACCTCGTGGTGCATCCCGAACAGCAGCCGATCGTGAACGAGTTCCCGCGCAGCGGCGCCGGCGCGGCGTTGTTCGTCCTCGTGGCCGTGGTCATGGCCCCGCTGTTCGAGGAGATCGTCTTCCGCGGCTTCCTCTTCCGCGGCTTCGCGAACTCCTGGGGCTGGGTGTGGGGCGCCCTCGCCTCGTCGGCGGTCTTCGGTCTGGCGCACCTCCAGCTCGACGTCTTCGTGCCGCTGGCGACGCTGGGGTTCTTCCTCGCGTGGGCCTACAAGAAGACGGGGTCGCTGTGGTCCTGCATCGCGATGCACGGGATCTTCAACGCCATCGCGGTGCTCGCCTGGGCGCTGACCGGCTGAGCGCGGGTCGACGGTCGCGCGGAGGCAGGCGCACGGGGGCGGCCGCGCCGGCGCGGTCAGCCGAGGAGCGTGGGCTTGCGCAGCTCCCGGCAGTGGCAGTCGTCGCCGGGCGGCAGGGCCGCGAGCGCGTCCAGGAGGATGCGGCCCATGAGGCCGGCGTCCTCGTGGAAGATCTGCGCGAGCACCTCGTGCTCCCACTCGCGCACGACGCCCTCCGCGTAGTTCACGATGAGGTAGATGCCCGCGTAGCAGGCGCCGATGTCGCGGGCCAGCCAGACCTCCGGACAGAAGCTCTGACCCACCACGTCGCCGAGCGTCTGGAGGAACCGGACCTCGGCCGGCGACTCGAAGCGCGGACCCTCGGTGACCACGTAGGTGCCGCGCGTGAACAGCCGGCGCTCCGGCGCCTGCCGCCGCGCGGCGCCGACGAGCGCCTCGCGCCCGCTCGCGCACACCGGGTCGCGCATGATGAGCAGGTGGCCGCCCGCGACGGTCCCGTAACGGTCGCGGTCGGTCGTCATGTCGACGTAGTCGTCGACGACGACGAGGTCGCCGGGGTCCAGCAGGTGATCGAGGCTGCCGACGCCCGCGTCCGAGAGGATCCGCCTGACGCCGGCGCGGTGCAGCACGCTGAAGACCTGGCGGGAGGCGCGGCCACGCGAGACGCCCTTGCGCCAGCCGTGCATCCTGACGTGCAGCACCTGCTGCCCGCCGAGCTCGAAGAGCGTGAACGGCGGGCTCTCGCCCCACGGCGTCTCGAAGACGAGACCTTCCGCGAGCACGCGTGCCCCGGGATGGAGGTCGCCGGGGAAGCGGGCGGCGTGCGAGCCGGACCCGCCGATGATCGCGCGGGTCGCGGCGGGCACGTCGGAGGCGGCGCGGCCGGTCACAGGTCGCTCAGCTCCGGCGTCACGCGCACCACGACGAGCTGCAGGTGGTCGCCGTTGTCAGAGGTGTACTGGCTGAGCGCCTGGTCGAGCGCCGCCGGGAAGCCGCGCGTGACGCCGAGCGGGGTGACGCCTCGCTGCACCACGTCGCCGATCTGCACCTTGGGCTCGGCGATGTGCGTGACGATGAGCAGCAGTGACGGGTCCGCGGCCAGCCGGATATCGATCTCGACGTCGGGGTACCGGCCCAAGATGCTGTACTTCTTGATCGCCGTCACCTTGCCGTCCACCGGCGAGACGACCGGCGACCCGGGGACCGCGCCCACGTCGAGGCCGGCCGTGGAGGGCGACGCCTCTCCGCCGTCGCCGTCCATGAGGTAGTACTGCAGCTCGCCGTCCCCGGCGAAGATGCCGGCGAGCTTCTGGCCGAGGTCGCCCCCGCCGAGCCGCTCGCCGACGGGAGAGAAGGCGACGGCGTCGCCGTTGTCCACGGGATGGAACGCCACCGCTGTGGTGACCGACTGGGCGACCGGGAGCAGCACGTCGACGTCTTCGACCCGGGCGACGACCAGCGCCTCGTCGGGTGGCGTGGTGCGTCCGAAGGTGGGCTGGGCGGCGCCCGCGGGGACGCGCGCCGGCGTCTGGCCGGGGATGGCGTACGCGACCCACACGGCGACGGTGATGAGGGTCACGAGGACGACCAGCGCGACCACACGCCGGCGGCGAATCTGGTGGTGGCGGCGAGCCTGGTGTCGCCGTCGCCGATTGGCCGGGCTTGTGTGCATGTCGCTTCTGAAGCTACAACGCTCCCGGCACCGCCGCAAGCCGCCACAGCGCGCCGGCCTGTGTCGTCAGTCCAGGCGATGCTTCTTCCGCCGATGACTCAACTCCTGCCGCACTCCACCGATACCAGAGTCGAACAAGGGCCGCGGGCAACGGCCCAGATCCGGTTTCTGGCTGGGCTCGGGGGTGAGCCATGAAGATGCACAAAGGCATGATCATCGTCCTCATCGCGATCGTGTGTGCCCTGCTGCTCGCGGCGCCGGCGCTCGCTGCGACTCCACTCAGCAGCTACGAGAAGCAGGTCGCGGCGCTGGTCAACAAGCAGCGCGCCAGGTTCGGCCTCCCGCAGCTCCGCGTCCACGGCAGGCTGGTCGAGGCCGCGCGCGTCCACTCGGCGGACATGGGCCAGCGGAAGTACTTCCAGCACGACTCGCCGTCCGGGGAGACGTGGTCTGCGCGCATCGTGCGCTGCGGCTACACCCGGAAGGGCTACCGCTACTGGAAGGCCGGCGAGAACATCTACTACGGCAGCGGCCTGTACTCGAGCCCGCTCGCCGTCGTCAGGGCCTGGATGAAGTCCCCGCCACACCGGGCGGTCATCCTCACCCGCGTCTTCCGCGACATGGGCGTAGGCGCGGTCAAGACCCCTGACGGCTTCGGCGGCATCGACGGCACTGTGTGGTTCTTCACGCTCGACCTCGGGCGGCGGATCGCGCAGTAGCCCCCGGGGCAGCGCACGAGACTGAGCGGAGGGGCGCGCGAGCGCCCCTCTTGCGTGGAGTACCATGGCGGCGTGGACCACGACGCCGGCATGACCCCCAAGGCCGCCATGGCGCTGCAGGCGTTCTTCACGGGCGGCGGGCACGAGCAGGTCGTCGCCGTGGCGCACGAGGCGGCGCGGCGCGGCCGCGCCGCCGACCTCCCCGCGGACCTGCCGGCCGCGCTGCGCGACGCGCTCCTCACGGCCGGCGTCCACTCCCTCCACGGCCACCAGGCCGCCGCCCGGGACCTCCTGGCCGCCGGCGAGAACGTGGTCGTGAGCACCGGGACGGCGAGCGGCAAGAGCCTCTGCTACCAGCTCGCCGTGCTCGAGACCTTCGTCGCCGACCCCCAGGCGCGCGCCCTCTTCCTCTTCCCCACCAAGGCGCTGGCCCAGGACCAGGCGCGCAAGCTCACCCGGTTCCGTGTCCCCGGCGTGGTTCCGGCCATCTACGACGGCGACACGCCGCAGGACCAGCGCCCGCTGCTGCGACGCACCGCGACGATCCTGCTCACCAACCCCGACATGCTGCACGTCGGCATCCTCCCCGGGCACGAGCGCTGGGCCGAGTTCCTGCACCAGCTGCGGTACGTGGTCCTGGACGAGGCGCACGTCTACCGCGGCGTCTTCGGCAGCCACGTCGCCCAGGTCGTGCGCCGCTTGCGGCGGCTCTGCAGCCAGTACGGCTCCGACCCGCGCTTCGTGCTCACGTCGGCGACGATCGGCAACCCGAAGGAGTTCGCCGAGCGTCTCGCCGGGGCGCCCTTCTCCGTGGTCGACGAGGACCAGGCGCCGCGCCCCGAGCGCACGGTCGTGCTCTGGAACCCGCCGCTGGAGGATGCCGCCGCCGGCGTGCGCCGCAGCGCGCTCGCGGAGGCGAGCTACGTCACCGCGGAGTGCGTGCTCGCCGGGTCGCGGGTGATCGCCTTCGCGCCGACGCGCAAGGCGGCGGAGCTCATCTACGGGCACGTCCGCCGCCGCCTCGAGGACCGGCGCGGTCGCGGCGCCGCGGAGCGCGTGCAGCCGTACCGCGCCGGCTACACCCCGGAGCAGCGCCGCGACATCGAGCGGCGCCTGTTCGCGCACGAGCTCGACGCCGTCGTCGCAACGCAGGCGCTCGAGCTGGGGATCGACGTCGGCAGCCTGGACGTCGCGCTCGTCACCGGCTTTCCCGGCACGATCACCAGCCTGCGCCAGCGCTGGGGACGGGCCGGCCGGTCCGGGCACGGCTACGCCGTGCTGGTGGCCGGCCAGGACGCGCTCGACCAGTACTTCATGCGCGAGCCGGACCGCCTCCTGGGGCGCCCCGTCGAGGAGGCGATCATCGACCTGCACAACCCGCACATCAGCGGCCCGCACCTGGAGGCCGCCGCCTACGAGCGTCCGCTGACCGCCGACGACGAGGCCTTCTTCGGCGAGCAGGGGCTGCTGCAGGCCGAGCGGCTGGCCCAAGGCGGCCGGCTGCGGCGGCGCAAGGACGGCCTGGTCTGGTCCAGGCCGTACTCCCCCGCCGCGGGCGTCGGCCTGCGCACCGCGAGCAACGAGCAGTTCGCCATCGTCGAAGCACGCCAGGGGGAGGTCATCGGCACCGTCGAGCGTGAACGCGTCTTCCGCTTCTGTCACCCCGGCGCCGTCTACCTGCACCTGGGGCGAAGCTATCTCGTCCAGCACCTCGATCTCGAGGCGCACACCGTCATG
>JBLMXT010000281.1:0-2601 GCA_050257915.1 Deltaproteobacteria bacterium | reverse complement strand
CGCGCACGGTGTCCGGCGAGGTCGTCGAGCGGGTGGACGCGGAGCAACGCGAAGTCGTGCTCCGCGACGGCCGCTCGATCGCGTACGACCGCCTGCTCGTGGCTGCCGGGTCACGGCCTGCGGCTCCACCCATCGAGGGGCTGGACGGACCCGGCGTGCAGGGGTTCTG
Source organism: Deltaproteobacteria bacterium (assembly GCA_050257915.1). GTDB lineage: Bacteria > Actinomycetota > Thermoleophilia > UBA2241 > UBA2241 > CAIXSE01. The sequence continues at coordinate 2,432 of JBLMXT010000281.1, read as the reverse complement.
GACCCTGGACGATGCGGCGCGGCTGGACCGCGAGCTGCGCCCCGGCGTCCGGCTCCTGGTCCTCGGCGCCGGGTTCGTCGCGCTGCAGGCCGCGTGGGCGGCGCACCGGCGAGGCGCCGCCGTCACCGTCGTCGAACTCGAGGGCCGCATCCTGCCGCGGGTGCTCGACGACGAGGCGGCCCGCCTGCTGCGCCGTCGCATCGAAGAGGCGGGCGTGCGGATCGCGACCAACGTGTGCATCGCCGGCGTCGAGCGCGCGTGCGGCGAGCTCTGCTGCACCGCCGCCGGCGCCGACACCTATGAGGCCGACATCGTGATCGTGGCCACCGGCGTCCTTCCCAATGACGGCCTCCTGGCGGAGGCCGTCTCGGCTCGAGGACCCGGCCTCGACGTGGCGGCGACCATGGAGACGGCGGTCGCCGGCGTCTTCGCGGCCGGCGACGTCGCCCGCGCTCCCCTGTGGGGTGGAGCGGCGGGCGTGCTCGCGCTCTGGCCGGTGGCCGTCGCGCAGGGGCGTGTGGCCGGCGCCAATCTCGCCGGCGCCGGCCTCACCTACGAGGGCGGTCTGGGCGCGAACGTCACGGAGATGTTCGGGGTGACTGTGGCGTCGGTGGGTCGCTTCGAGCAGGCGCCGGGCGAGGACGCCGTCATCCTGCACGATCTGCCCGGGGTCGACTACCTCAAGCTCATCCTCGCTGAGGGCGTGCCCAAGGGCGCCGTCTACCTCGGCGGCCAGCAGGCGGTCCGACTGCTCGGCCGGCTGATCCCGTACATCCGCTACGGCCGGCCGCTCGACGACCCGCGCGCCTTCTTCGAGGAGAGGCGTCTTGCGGGCATGGCGAGCGTGACTCCATGGCTCGCCCCGACCGCGGACCTCGACACGGCGAAAGGGAGCATCGCATGCGCATCGTAGTCGGCGACCCTGAGTACTGCGTGGCCTGTGGCGACTGCGTGTACTCGTGCGCGTTCGCACACGGAGGCGGGTTCAGCCGCGAGTCGTCGCGCATCACCGTGAGCTTCTCACCCGAGGATCGTGTCTGCCTGCCGCTCACGTGCATGCAGTGCGCGGAGGCCTGGTGCCTGGAGGCGTGCCCCGCGGGCGTGATCTCGCGCGACCTCGACACGGGAGCGGTCGTGATCGACGAGGAGCGCTGCGCCGGCTGCAAGATGTGCCTGCTCGCGTGTCCGCTCGGTGCGGTGCGCTTCGATGCCGCCGCCGGCGTCGCACGCAAGTGCGACCTGTGCGGCGGCGATCCCGCCTGCGTGCGCGGTTGTACGGTGGACGTCCTCCAGTACTGTGAGCCCGGTGATGTGGCGGACGCACGGAGGGAGTCGCTCGAGGGCAGGCTCCGCGCGGTGTATCGCAGGGATGAAGGCGGGTCGTGATGGAAGCGCCGCCGCAGACCGTCCAGACGCTGTGTCGCATGTGCGACGACCGCTGCGGCATCGACGTGCGCGTGGAGGACGGCTGCGTCCTCGACGTCAGCGGGAACGCCGCCCATCCGTGGAACCACGGGCGCCTGTGCGTGAAGGCGAGGGCGGCCGTCGACACCGTGAACCACCCGGACCGGCTCCTGCGGCCGCTCAAGCGTCGCGGCCGGGACTGGGAGGAGATCCCCCTCGAGCAGGCGCTGGACGAGATCGCCGAGCGACTGCAGGCCATCATCGCGCGCGACGGCGCGCGCAGCGTCAGCGTCTGGAAGGGCGAGGCCATCGGGTTCGCCCAGCAGGAGGACTTGGCGCGGCGCTTCATCCACGCGATCGGCAGTCCGAACTACCTCTCGAACGACTCGATGTGCTGGGTCGGCCGGTTCATCGGCTACAAACTGGTCCTCGGCGCGTGGCCCAACGTCGACATCGAGAACGCGCGCTGCGTGGTCATGTGGGGCGCGAACCCGCCGCACTCCCGCCCCAACCTCACGCAGCGCGTCACCGCGGCCCGGCGCCGCGGCGCGACGCTCGTCGCCGTCGACCCCCGGCTGTCCGCCGTGGCGCGGCGCGCCGACCTGCACGTGGCGCCGCTGCCGGGCACGGACGGCGCCCTGGCTCTCGGGCTCATCCGTGAGCTGGTCGAGACCGGCTCGTACGACCGTGCCTTCATCGAAAGGGCGACCCTCGGCTTCGAGGACCTCGCCGCCTGCGCGCGTGACTTCACCCCCGACGTGGTGGAGCGCGAGACGGGCGTGCCGGCGGCCGTGCAGGCCGAGATAGCTCGGTTGCTGCGCGTCGCCGGCGGCCGTGTGGCGCTCTATCCCGGCAACGGGCTCGAGCACCACGAGAACGGCGTCGACAACATCCGCGCCATCCTCTCGCTCAATGCGCTGCTGGGGACTTTGGGCAAGGTCGGCGGCTCCCTCTTCGCCCCGCCGCTGACGCTCCGCGACCTGACGCTGTACGACGAGCGCCCGCTCACGGAACTGGAGCCGCTCGGC
>JBLMXT010000280.1:0-2863 GCA_050257915.1 Deltaproteobacteria bacterium | reverse complement strand
AGGACCAGCACGAGGCCGTCCGGCTGCACGCGGAAGACGCGTCCGTCGGCGCACAGGCTCCGCTCGGCCCGCCGCGCGACGCCGCGGACGAGGCCCTCACTGCCCTCGGCGCCGAGGAAGTTGCGGCTGTCCTCGTAGTGCTCCAGCCGCACGTACACCACGCTCAGCGGCTGGTGGTCCGCGAGTGCGGCCGCGGCGGCGTTCTCGAGGAAGGCGGGCAGGCACGCGCCCGTGGAGAGCCCCGTGCTGACGTCGACCTTGGGGGCGTGCACCCGGCGTGCGCGCGGGGCGGGGCGTCGCCGGAGCCGCGTCGCCGCGACGCAGCCGCCGGCGACGAGCACGGCGACCTTGGCGACGGCGCCGGCGCGGCTCCCGCCCAGCGACGGGTCCGCGATGGCAAGGACGACCAGCAGCAGCAGCGACGGCCCGACGAGGAACGGCCACTCCCCGAGCGACGTCCCGGCCAGCTGGCCGAGCGCCAGGAACGGCACGGTGACGAGCAGCCAGCTCGCGGCTCCGCCGGACAGCGCCAGCGCGATGCCGAGGAGCGCCCAGTCGAGCACCACGAAGGTGTGCGCCAGCTCGGCGGGGTGCCTGCGGGCGACGCGTATGGAGAAGAGGCCGATCAGGGCGCCTGCGCCGGCCGGTGCGGCGGCGGCGCGGTATCCGAGCGCCAGCGCGAGCGCGGTGAGGAGCAGGAAGAAGAGGGTCCGGTAGCGTGCTCGCAGCAGTGCCGGGTCGCGGCGTCTGCGAGAAGGACGGCTCACCAGGGGGCCGTCCGAGTCATGCGAGGCGTGAGGTTGCGCGCTGCATGCCGTGAGTATTCTGACAGGCCGCCGCGAATCCTTCAAGGTCTGGTTAAGGGTTGAGGTTGAGGCTGGGAGCGATGATTATCGCGCGCAGACGGCGCGTCCGGTGACAAGCGAGGCGCGCGAGCGTGCGGGAGTGGCGCACGGCACTCCGGCTCGGCTAGAATCGTTGCCCCCATGGAACGCCAGCTCTTCTTCTCCGGGAACGAAGCGATCGCTCACGGCGCCGTCCGCGCCGGGGCGGGGTTCGCGTGCGGCTATCCGGGCACGCCCTCCACGGAGATCATCGAGGAGACCGCGAGACTCGAGGGCATCCACAGCGAGTGGTGCGTCAACGAGAAGGTCGCCCTCGAGACCGCGGTGGGGGCGTCGCTCGCCGGCGTGCGCACCATCGTCACCATGAAGCACGTCGGCCTCAACGTCGCCGCCGACCCGTTCATGACCCTGTCGCTCACAGGGGTCAACGCCGGCCTCGTTGTGGTCAGCGCCGACGACCCCGGCATGCACTCCTCCCAGAACGAGCAGGACAACCGCAACTTCGCCAGGTTCGCGAAGGTCCCGATGCTGGAGCCCTCGGACAGCCAGGAGGCCTACGACTTCGTCGCCGAGGCCTTCCGGCTCTCCGAAGAGTTCGACACGCCCGTGCTCCTGCGCACCACCACGCGCATCTCCCACGGGCGCGGCCAGGTGCTGCCGCGCGTGCCCGTCGAGGTGGAGCCGCGCGAGTACGCGCGGGACATCAGCAAGTACGTCATGGTCCCGCAGTACGCGCGGCAGCGGAACCGGCTGGTGCTCGAGCGCCTCGAGAAGCTGCGCCGGCGGGCGGAGGAGAGCCCGCTCAACGTGCTGGAAGCGGGCTCGTCGGACTTCGGCATCATCGCCTCGGGCGTGGCCTACGCGTATGCGAGGGAGGCGTTCCCGAAGGCCTGGTTCCTCAAGCTGGGCATGTCGCACCCGCTTCCCTACGCCAAGGTCACCCGCCTGTACGAGCACGTCTCGCGCGTGGCCGTCGTCGAGGAGCTCGACCCGTTCTTCGAGGAGCAGGTGCGCGCCCTCGGCCTGCCGGTGATCGGCAAGGCGGCCATCCCGGCCGACGGCGAGCTCGACCAGGAGCTGGTCTTCCGCGCGCTGGAGCCGTACGTGCAGCGCAAGCCGCCGCGGCGGCGGAGGCCGGTCGTGCCGCCGCCGCCCAAGCTGGCTGCGCCTCCCAAGCCGGCGGCCGGCCTGCCCGTCAGGCCGCCGGTGCTCTGCCCCGGCTGCTCGCACCGCTCGGTGTACGCCGCGCTCCGCAGGCGCCGCCTCGCCCCGATGGGCGACATCGGCTGCTACACGCTCGGCGCGCTGCCGCCGCTGCTCGCCCTCGACAGCTGCCTGTGCATGGGCGCGAGCATCGGGATGATGGCCGGCTTCAACAAGGCGCTCGGGCGCAAAGCGGCCGTGGGCGTCATCGGCGATTCCACCTTCTTCCACTCGGGCATCACGCCGCTCATCGACGCCTTCTACAACGAGGTCGAGGGAATGGTCGTCGTGCTCGACAACCGCACCACGGCGATGACCGGTCATCAGGGTCACCCCGGCACGGGCGTGCACCCCGATCGCTCCCAGAGCCCCACGGTCGACATCCAGAGACTCTGCGAGGGTATCGGCGTGCGCTGCGTCACCGTCGACGCGACCGACCACAAGGCCCTCGACGCGGCCATCAAGGACGAGGCGAAGGCGCCGGGGCTGGGCGTGATCGTCGCGCTGGCGCCCTGCGTGCTCATGACGCGGGAAGTGGCCGGCGAGGTCGTGGTCGACGCCGAGCGCTGCAACCTCTGCGGCGTCTGCGTCGACCTCGGGTGCCCGGCGCTCGCCCCCGGCGACGACTCGGTCTCGGTGCTCGAGACCTGCACCGGGTGTGGCCTGTGCGTCGAGGTGTGCAGGCGCGGCGGACTGAGCCTCGCGGGCGCCGGGGACGAGACGTGAACGGGACGACCACGGTCTCGCTCGTCGGCGTCGGCGGCCAGGGCATCCTGCTCGGCGCCGCGATCCTCGCGGAGACGGCCGCCGGCGCC
>JBLMXT010000279.1:0-4701 GCA_050257915.1 Deltaproteobacteria bacterium | reverse complement strand
GTCGCCGAACACGCCGGCCTCGACACCCTGCGCGCGCAGCTCGTGAAGGAGCGAGACCAACGTCGCCTCGTAGCCGTCCCACGTGGTGGCGCGGGTGACGAGCGGGACGCCGAGCGCGGCGGCCTGCTCCTCGAGCAGCGCGAGCGGCAGGCCGTGGCCGCGGCTCACGCCGCCGTCCTCGTGCAGCATGCAGACGAGGGCGGCCGCCACGCCGCCGCGCTCCACGGCGCGCTGCAGGGCGAGGTAGGCGTCCTTGCCGCCGCTCCACGAGCAGAAGAAGCGGGAGGCGGCGAGCGACGCGCCGGCGGACCTGCCGTTGGCGGACGGGACGTCGGTCCGCGGCGCGTCACTCGCCATGCTCACCCTCCTTCGCCCTGCGGCAGGAGGGACAGATGCCGTACACCTCGAGGTGGTGGCCGTAGATGCTGAACCCGGTGGCCTCCGCCAGCCTGGCCTCGAGCGCGGCGACGTCGCCGTCGCCGTCGAAACGCACCACCGTGCGGCACACGCCGCAGACGAGCGGGTGGCTGTGGCCGATCGGCGGGGCGATGTAGCAGATCTCGCCGCGCCCGTCCTGGACGCGCGCGAGCAGCCCGAGATCGCCGAGGAGCTGGACGGTGCGATACACGGTGGCCTGGCCGACGCCTTCGCTGCGCAGGGCGTCGGCCGCCTCGGTGATGGTGACCGCGCGGTCGGCGCCGGCGAAGAAGCCCCAGATCTGCCGGCGCTGCCGCGTGAAGGGGATGCCCTTCTGGCGGAAGACTGCCTCGATCTCATGGGCCGGCTTCGGGTCGGTCAACGCTGTGCTCCCCAAGACTCCAGTTGAGAACCGTTCTCAACAGTGTTGAGAAAAGCTATCAACTGCCGCCGGACGCGTCAACCGTTCCCGTTGGCGTGGTCGGCAGCCCCGCACGCGCGTCTGTGCACCGTCCACACGCCGCCGCGTCGGCCGCCCGCGCAGGTGACGTTCCCGGTAACCCATTGAACGGAAGCGACGGACCGCCAGACTGGGGCCAATGTCCGCGCTCATCGACCAGCTGCAGCGCGCCCTGCGGGCGCGCCACTACAGCCGCCGCACCGAGCAGGCCTACTGCCGCTGGGTGCGGCGGTACATCCGCTTCCACGGGCTCCGCCACCCCGCCGACATGGCGGAGCCGGAGATCAACGCCTTCGTCACCCATCTCGCCGTGGTGGAACACGTCAGCGCCTCGACGCAGACGCAGGCGCTCAGCGCGCTCCTGTTCCTCTACCGCCACGTGCTCCACCGCGATGTCGGCCGGCTGCACGAGCTGGTCCGCGCCCAGAAGCCCCGACGCCTCCCGGTCGTGCTCAGCCGGGAAGAAGTCCGTGCCGTCCTCCGTCAACTGGACCACGACGAGCCGCAGTGCTGGCTGATCGCCTAGCTTCTCTATGGCGCCGGCCTTCGAGTCACCGAGTGCCTGCGCCTCCGCGTGCTGGACCTCGACCTCGCCCGAGGCGAGCTGACCGTCCGCTCGGGCAAAGGCGGCAAGGACCGCGCCACGACTCTCCCGCAGGCGCTCGTCCCGGACCTTCGCGACCAGCTACGCCGCGCGAAGCTCGTCCACGAGCGCGACCTCGCCGAGGGCTGGGGCGCCGTCGACTTGCCGGACTCGCTCGCGCGCAAGTACCCGCGCGCTCCCTTCGAGTGGCGCTGGCAGTGGGTCTTCCCGCAGCAGCGCCGCTGGACCGACAGCCGCACCGGCCGCCAGGGCCGCCACCACGTCCACCCAACGATCGTCCAGCGCGCCGTCAAAGACGCCGTCCGGCGCGCCGGCATCGACAAGCACGCCACCTGCCACACGCTGCGCCACTCCTTCGCCACCCACCTGCTCGAGAGCGGCTACGACATCCGCACCATCCAGGAACTCCTCGGCCACAAGGACGTGGGCACCACGATGATCTACACCCACGTCCTGCAGCGCGGCGCCCAAGGCGTCCGCAGCCCGCTGGACTCCCTCACGCCCGGGGGGCCGGCCCTCGGCACGCGCTCCGAGGAGGGGGCATGATCAATGGTCATCAATCCGGATGTCCAAGCCGATGTCATACGCAGGCTGCATATCCCTCCTCCGAACGTGATGGTAGAGTCGTATGCCGAAGTAGGCGCGGTGTGGGAGGCCTTCTCCACTCCGCACAATGCTAGTTAGGCACTCGGCATCGAGGTCCGAGATGATCGGTGCAAGATGAGGCGTTCGATCGTCATCCTGGCGGTCTGCGACCTCGTGCTCGTCGTGCTCGCCGTGTTCGTCATCGTCGTCTCGCCGACGCTGCGTCTGGCGGGCGTCGCAGGGCTCGGCGTTGCCGCGATCCTGACCGTCGCCCTGGCACTGGCTGCGCAGCGACGGCCGCCGACGGCACGGCCCGACGCCGCCTCAACGACGGAGCGCCCGAGCGTGGCGGACTTGGAGGAGGCGACCTCGTTGCGGAACCAGCCGACATGGCGTGACGACGTCGAGGGTCGAACGGGGCCAAAGTGGTAGGCCGCCGGGTGCCTAACAAGCGGATGAAGCTGGCTCGCCGCGGCGCCGGCGGCCTCACGGGAGGCCGGCGCACTCGCAGCTTATCCGCGGTGCGTTGGGCATACGCTCGGCGACCCGTGGCGGAGTCAGGAGCGCCGGGTGGACGACGCCCTAGCGCCGTTGCGTTTCCGGAGTCTCTGGTTATACTCACGGTATGAAGACAGCGATCTCCATACCCGACGACCTGTTCGCCGACGCCGAGCAACTGGCGCGCGAGCTGAAGAAGTCGCGCAGTCGCCTCTACGGCGACGCCGTGCGCGAGTACGTCGCCCGCCACTCCGCCGAGAGCGTCACCGAGACCCTCGACCGCCTCTGCGACGAGGTCGAGTGCCGCAGCGACTTCGCCGGCGCCGCCGCGCGCCGCACCTTCGAGCGCAGCGACTGGTGACCGCCCAGGGCGAGGTCTGGTGGGCCGACCTGGCCGAGCCATCCGGGTCTGAGCCCGGCTTCCGCCGCCCCGTCGTCGTCGTGCAGGGCGACGCTTTCAACCGCAGCCGCATCGCCACCGTCGTCTGCGTCGCACTCACCAGCAACCTGCGCTGGGCCGAGGCGCCCGGTAACGTCCTCCTCAGCGCGCGCTCCACAGGACTCCCCAAGGACTCGGTCGCCAATGTCTCGCAGCTCGTGACCCTCGACCGCGAGGCGCTCACGGAGCGTGTCGGCGCCCTGCCCGCGAAGAAGCTCGAGCTCGTGCTGCTCGGCATCGACGTCGTCCTGGGGCGTTGACGCGATTGCCCAACAAGCGGATCAAGCTGGCTCGCAGTAGCGTCGCGGCAAGACGCAGCCGCGGCGCTCGCAGCTTATCCGCGGTGCGTTGGACAGAACCAAGGTGCGGCTGGGGTCACCCGGTATTCACGCTTGACGTTACTAACGCGTAGCGTTACTATCCGCGCATGATCGTCTCGTTCAAGGACGGCGACACCGAGAAGCTGGCCGGCGGCCGGCGCGTGCAGCGGTTCGCGAACATCGAGACGGTCGCGCGGCGCAAGCTGCGCCAGCTTGAGATCGCCGGGCGCTTGGACGACCTGCGGGTGCCGCCGGGCAACCGGCTCGAGCTGCTCAAAGGCGACCGCGCCGGCCAGCACAGCATCCGCGTCAACGACCAGTACCGCGTCTGCTTCCGCTGGACCGCCGCCGGCGCTGAGGACGTCGAGATCGTGGACTATCACTAGGAGCGCGAAAGATGGATGAGAAGCTCAAGCCTGTGAGCCCCGGCGAGCTGCTGCTCGAGGAGTTCCTCCTGCCCATGGGCATCACCCGGTACCGCCTCGCCAAGGAGATCGGCGTGCCAGCGCAGCGCATCGGCGAGATCGTCGCCGGGCGCCGCGCGATCACCGCCGACACCGACCTGCGCCTGTGCCGCTTCTTCGGTCTCTCTAATGGCTACTGGCTGCGCGCCCAGGCGGCCTATGACATCGAGGTCGCAGAGGAGGCACTGGCCGAACAGTTGGCGCGCATCAAGCCGTGGAGGGAGTCGGCGGCGTAGAGGCGGCTGGTCTGCCCAGCAAGGGGATCTTGGTGGCGCTCCGATACTTTTGAGCCGCAGCTCGCGCAGGCCGCGCGCGGTGCGCACCGAGCTCAGACCCCAGCCCGCTCACGCTTGCGCGAGGCCCAGGGCGCACACAAGATCGGAGCCGCAATGGCATTTGACGAACTCGAACTGAAGCGCATCGATCGCACGATTGGCGAGCTCTGCCGCAAGTTCTCGCCGCCAGAGCACGCGGACCAGTTGCGCACCGGGTACGAGGTCGAGGATGACAGCGTCACGGTGTACGAGGAGCGCCCACCTTGGGACGGCGTCGGCGAGTGGACGCGCAGGGGCATCGCTCGCTTCCGCTTCTACCGCTCACGCGGGGGGTGGCAGCTCTACTGGATGCGCCAGGACCTGCGCTGGCACCTGTACGACCCCGATGAGATGCCGGCCGACCTCGCCTCCCTTGTCGCGGTGGTCGAAGCCGACAAGTACGGTGCGTTCTTCGGATGAGGCTTGGTGTGTGATCCCAGGTCAGCTGTAGAGTAGGCCCAGGCACCACCGAGGGGGTCGGCCGCATGCAGCTGCGGGCGCCGGGGATCGAGCAGGACGCGGGGCGACGGAGATGATCGCCTGTCCCGGTTGCGGCTACGAGGCCGCCGACGACTTCAGCTTCTGCCCGAAGTGCGGTGC
>JBLMXT010000278.1:0-4233 GCA_050257915.1 Deltaproteobacteria bacterium | reverse complement strand
GGGATCAGCATGGGCGGGCACGAGGCCCTGTGCACGATCGCCCGCTACCCCGACGTCTTCGCCGCAGGTCTCTGCGTCGACGGCAACGCCAACCTCGCCGCTCGCTATCGGGAGTTCCCCTACGTCGACATGGCCGACACCCAGCCCCTGATGCGCCGCGAGGTCGGGGGCACGCCGCGCCAGGTCCCGTGGCTGTACGCACGCCGTAGCTCCACCCCGTTCGCCTGGACGCTGGCCACCTGTGACGTGCCCATCGCGATCTGGTGGAGCAGGGACGACAAGATCGGCTACAACCAGGCCAAGACCCAGACCGGCTACCTGTACAGGCGCATCAAGGCCCTGAGGGCGGACGCCCCCGTCGTCCAGGTCATCGGAAGGGGCGTCCACGGCACCATGCTCGCCAGCCACCCCGAGGCGGGTATCGAGTTCCGGCGTCCCAACGGCGTCTGGCGGACCTTGCCGGAGCCTCCCGCCACCTGGCGCTACGGCAGCTGGCTCGGGTCGGTCGAGGTCTGGGGTCACCGCTTCAAGACGAAACCGGACCTCCGCAAGCTGTGGCGAGTCACGGTCGGGCCCGGCAGCATCTCCGTCTCGTGCCCGGCGGCGCTCCAGGTGCAGGCGCCCTATGACGCCGGCCTGCCCGTGCCGGCCGTGGTGACCGTCAACGGACGCGTGCGGCTGCTGACTCCGGTGGACGGCCGCATCACGATCAGCTTCCCCGCGGGGACGTCCACCGCCACCTGGTCAGTCGATTGAGCGCACGCGTACGCCGCGCGACCGGATGGATCCCACTGGCGCTGCTCGCCTTCTCCCTGGCGTGCCTGCTCGCCGTCCTGACGGGCGCCACTGAGCCGGCCGGCGCCGCGACACTGCGCCCGCCGTCCGTGGCCGCCAAGGCGGGGATCCTGATCGACCGCGTCACCGGCCGCGTCCTGTGGTCCAAACGCTCCGACCTGCGCCTGCCGATGGCCTCGACCACCAAGATCATGACGCTGCTCATCGTCCTCGAGCACCGCCGCGACGTCCTCGACGAGCGCTTCGAGGTCCCGGACGCCGTCGCCGGCAGCACCGGTGTCGGGCTGCAGCCGGGGGACACGATCACCTACCGCCAGGCGATCACCGGCATGATCGTCCGCAGCGCCACGGACTGCGCGCTGGCGCTGGCCGCCGACGTCGCCGGCAGCGAGGACCGCTTCGTCGTGCTCATGAACCAGCACGCGAGGGCCTGGCGCCTCACCCGGACGCGCTACACCAACGCCTCGGGAGCTCCCGCGGACCCGAGGCACGTGACCAGCGCGCGGGACCTCGCGATGCTGGGCCGGCGCGCCATGCGCGACGAGGTCTTCCGCGGGTTCGTCGCCATCAAGGAGGCGGTCGTCACCTGGGACGGCGGCAGCTTCCGCTGCACGTCCAAGAACTGGATCCTTCGCTATCCCTGGGGCGAGGGCATCAAGCCGGGATACACGCCCCTCGCCAGGTACTGCCTCGCGGCCGCCGGCCAGCCCGGGCTGCGGCCGCTCATCAGCACCACGCTGTACGAGCCGACGCGGGCGCGCAACATGCGCGACAACGCCGACCTGCTGCTGTACGGCTCGTCGCTCTACCGGCGCCGCGACGTCGTCCTCAGCGGCGCCGTGGTCGCGCGCAAGACACTGCCCGACGGCAGCGCGCTCACCTGTGTCGCGGGAACGTCGCTGACGGGTGTCGTCGTGCGCAGACAGGCCACCATCTCGCGCACCGTGTCAGTCACCCCCGGCCTCGTTGCGCAGCCCGCTACCGGCGCGTACGTCGGCACCGCCACCTATCGCGCCGACGGCGAATCACTCGGCGTGGTCGACCTGTACGCGACGTCGCTTCCGGCGACACTGCCGGTGGTCGGGGTGAGCATCACGCCGGGCGGCGCGGTGCTCTCCGGCCGCTGAGCGGGTCGGCGCTCCTGCCTCAGGGCGCCAGGCGCAGGATGAGCGCGTCCGCGCCCGCCCCGGTCGCTCGGCCCCAGCCCACCAGGTAGGCGCCGCCGTCGGACGTCGCCGCCAGCGCGAGGGCGCGGCCGGCCGGCTTGGCGGCGTAGTCATAGCGCCACGTGAGGTCCGAGGCCGGCAGGTAGCGCAGCGCCGAGAAGACCGTGCCGGTCCTGCCGGCCACCCACGCGCCGTCGCCGGACGTGGCCGCGACGAGCTCGCCGCTACAGCCGGTTGCGGCGGTCCAACTGGAGGGGCCGGCCGCGACCGCGCCGGTGGCGTCGAGCCAGACGATGAAGCCGGCGTCCGGACCGTCCGAACGCAAACGCCCGACGGCGATCGCGCCGCCCGACGGCGTGCCGGCGACGTCGTTGAGCGCGAAGGGCGGCGTGAGCCCCAGGTCGCCGCCCCACTGCTGCGCGAACGGCGCGTACGGCGAGGCGTACACCGACCCAAGCTCGGGCGCCGCGGCATCGTCCGACGTCTGCATCGTCCACACGATGCCGTCGTGGCGGTCACCGATGGCGCCGGCGCGTGTGTGGGCGGCGTCACCGGCGGACGGCCGGACCGTCCAGCGCCGCGCGCCGCGCGGTGAGATGGAGACCAGCTCCGCCTCCGAGCCGGTCGCCGAGCCGGACCAGCAGGAGAGGTACAGGTTGTTCCCGGCATCGGCGGTGACGTCGCTCACGCGCGTCCCCGGCGTCAGCGCCACGCTCCAGAGGCGCGTGCCGGTCCCCGAGTAGCGGAGCACGCGCGTGCGGAAGGTGGTGCTCGACGAGCTCTCGACGACCACGTAGACGCCGGCGCCGCCGCGGAACCCACGCACGAAGCGCGCGTCGTCCTGCCAGGCCGAGCCGGAGTCGAAGCGGCGCGACCAGGACAGCCGGCCACTCGAGGAGTACCGCAGGATCGCCGCGTCGCCGCCACGCCCCGCGGTACGGCCTACGAGGTAGAGCCCGCCGCGGCCGTCGCGCGCCATGTCCCAGCACTGGTCGCCGCCCGACGCCGGGCCGTTCCACCGGCGCACCCAGGACCGGCTGCCGTTCGCCGCGTAGCGGACGAGCAGCATGTCCGAGCGGTTCAGCCAACTCGTAGAGGTGTAGCCGGCGGCGTAGACGCCGCCGGACGCGGCGACGACCGCGGTGAACGCGTCGCTGCCGCGGGCCTTGCCGTCGTACGCCTGCTGCCAGTCCACGCTGGCGGCTCCTGCGAGCGGCGCGGCCTGGACGGCCACCAGCGCGAGCGCGACGATCAGGATGGCGAAGACGGTGGTCCTCACGCGTGCGTCCTCCTTGCTGGTCCGCCGAACGGCCTCGGTCCGTAGCGCCGCGAGTGTATCCCGCCGGTCTGGCCGGGCCAAACGGCGGCGCGGCTCAGAGATCGAGGATCTTGGCGGCGAGGATGGCGGCGTTGCGCGCTCCGTTGATGGCGACGCAGGCGACGGGCACGCCGGGGGGCATCTGCACGATGCTGAGCAGCGAGTCGAGGCCGCCGAGGTCGCTGGTCTTGATGGGGACGCCGATGACCGGCAGGTTGGTGTAGGCGGCCAGCACGCCCGGGAGGGCCGCCGCCTTGCCGGCGCCGCCGATGAGCACCTTGAGGCCGCGGCTCTGCGCGGTCCTGGCGTAGTGCGCCACCTTGTCCGGGTCGCGGTGGGCCGAGAGGACGTTGATCTCGTACTTGATCTTGCGCTCGTCGAGCTCGGCGGCGGCCTTCTCCATGATCTCGCGGTCGCTCTCGCTGCCCATGACGATACCGACCAGCACCGGCTCCATCTGGATGCCCTGGAGGATGGCCTCGACCTCGGTCCTCGTCTCTTCCACGTCGTCTCTCCTTCACCCGCGGCGCGGAAGGCCCCGCGCCGCCCAGATCGTCAGCCGGCGAAGCCGGCCGGGAACAGGTCGAGCTCGCCGGCGCGCGCCTTCACGGCGCGTTCGGCGATGTCGGGACGCGCCTGCATGCCGTCGAAGCCGATCTTGCCGACACCCTCGTAGGCGCGCGTCCGGGCGGCGGCGAAGCCGTCGCCGAGCGCGCTCACGGCGAGCACGCGACCGCCGGCCGTGACGACCTGGCCGTCCTGCAGCGCCGTGCCGGCGTGGTAGACGGTCACGTCGTCGCGCGCGGCCGCGACGGCCAGGCCGCTGATGACGGCGCCCTTGTGGCTGCTCGCCGGGTAGCCGGCGGAGGCGAGCACCACGGTGACGCAGTCCTGCGGCTTCCACAGCACCTTGGCTCCGGCGAGGTCGCCGTTCGCGGCCGCCGCGCAGTGCTC
>JBLMXT010000277.1:0-2813 GCA_050257915.1 Deltaproteobacteria bacterium | reverse complement strand
CTCGAGGGGCGCGGCCTCCGGCAGACTGCCGCGCCCGACGACGCCGACGTGCTCGTCTACAACACGTGCACGGTGCGCAAGAGCGCGGACGACCGCCTCGCCGGCCACCTCGGCACGGCGGCGCGCCTGAAGCGGGAGGATCCTTCGCGCGTGGTGCTCGTGACCGGCTGCCTGCCGCAGGCGGAGCAGGCGGCCTTCTTCGCGCGCTTCCCGTTCGTGGACGGCGCGCTCGGCCCGCAGAACCTGCACCGGCTGCCGGAACTGCTGCAGGCCGCCGTGGAGCCGGTGGGCGCGGGGCCCGCGGGGTACTTCGAGGACGGCCCCCACTTCAGCGGCGGCCTCGACGCGCGCCGCGAGCGCCCGTACCAGGCGTGGCTGCAGGTCATGAGCGGCTGCACCAACTTCTGCTCCTACTGCATCGTCCCGTACGTCCGCGGCCCCGAGCGCAGCCGCGCGGTCGGCGATCTGGTCGCGGAGGCCGAGGCGCTGGTCGCCGACGGCGTGCGCGAGGTGACCCTCCTCGGCCAGAACGTCAACGCCTACGGACGCGACCTCTGGCGCGCAGGGGAGGCCGGCGCGCCCACCTTCGCCGAGCTCCTCTCGCGGCTCGACGCCGTCGCCGGCCTCGAGCGCATCCGCTTCATGACGTCGCACCCCAGGGACCTCGGCGACGACCTCGTCGCCGCGGTCGCGGGGCTGCCCAGCGTGTGCGAGCACGTGCACCTGCCCGCCCAGGCCGGCTCGGACCGCGTGCTCGCCGCCATGCGCCGCGGGTACACGGCGGCGCGCTATCTGGAGCGCGTCCGCGCGCTGCGCGCCGCCGTGCCCGACGTGAGCATCACCACCGACCTCATCGCCGGCTTCCCCGGCGAGACGGAGGACGACTTCGAGCAGACGCTGTCGCTGGTGCGCGAGGCCGCTTTCGACGCGGCCTTCACCTTCGTCTACTCGCCGCGTCCCGGCACGGCCGCGGCCGACCTGCCGGGCCAGGTACCGCCGGACGTCCGCCGCGAGCGCGTCGAGCGCCTCATCGCGCTGACGCAGCAGCAGGCGCTCGCGTCGCGGCAGGCCTGGGTCGGACGCCGCGCCGAGGTGCTCGTGGAGGGCCCCAGCCGCGATGGCGTACACCACCGGGGCCGCACTCGCCAGAACGTCACGGTGAACCTCTCCGGCGCCGTGAAGGCCGGTGCTATAGTGCTGGTAGAAGTGACCGGAGCCACCTCCACGACGCTACGCGGGACGACGGTCTGAGCCGGCGAACAGGAGGCATCGTCATGCAAGGCTGCATCTGCCCTCACCCTCCGCTGCTCATCCCCGAGGTCGGGGGGACTGCGCGCAACAAGATCGCCGCCACCGTGATGGCGATGGAGAAGCTCGCCGCGTCCGTCGGCGACCCCGAGACCATCGTGGTCATCTCCCCGCACGCCGACGACTTCGGCGCCGCGCACGCCGTCAAGACGGCGCCGCGCCTGCGTGGTGACTTCGGCCGCTTCCGCTGTCCGGAGGCCTCCTTCAGCTACGACAACGACGTGCAGTTCGCCGAGCTGCTGCTCGCCCTCGCCGGCGACAGCCGCAAGCTCCGCCTCGTCCCCGACGACGGCGACGTACTGGACTGGGGCGTGCTGGTGCCGCTGAGCTTCATGCGCCCCGACCGCATCGTGAGTCTCTCCGTGGTCGGTCCCTACGCCGAGCACCGCACGCTGGGGCAGCTGGTGCGCCGCTGCGCCGAGGAGCTCAAGCGGGACACCCTGTTCCTCGCCTCGGGCGACCTCTCGCACGCGCTCATCCACGGCGCTCCCGCGCCGTACGACCCTCGCGGCAAGCTCTTCGACGACGAAGTCGTCAGTCTCCTCGGCGTCGGCGACTTCCCGGCGCTCACGCGCATCGAGCCCGTCCTGCTGGACGGGGCGGCCGAGTGCGGCCTGCGCAGCTTCGTCGCGCTGGGCGGCTTCCTGGGCGACGACGCCATGGTCGACCCCGAGATCCTGAGCTACGAGGGCCCCTACGGGGTCGGCTACCTCGTCGCACGGTTCGGGCCTCGGCCCGCTCCTGCGGATGCCGAGGGATGAGCGATCCGGGTGAGGCGCCACCGGGTCCGGCCGATTACGCGCTGTCCTGCGTGCGCTCCTACGTGGCCGGCGGGCGGGCGCCCGAGCCGCCCGGGGACCCGTTCTACGAGCGCCGGGCCGCCTGCTTCGTCACCCTGAAGAAGCGCGGCGAGCTCCGCGGGTGCATCGGCACGCTGGAACCCGCCGAGGCGTCGCTCGGGTGGGAGATCGCGCGCAACGCCCACTCCTCCGCCTTGCGCGACCCGCGCTTTCCGCCCGTCACCGCCGACGAGTGCGACGCGCTCACCTGCTCGGTGGACGTGCTCGGCCCGAGCGAGTCGTGCACCGTCGACGACCTCGACCCGCGCTGCTGGGGCGTGATCGTGGAGGCCGGCCCGCGGCGCGGCGTGCTGCTCCCGGCGCTCGAGGGCATCGACACCGTCGACGCGCAGGTGGGCATCGCCCTGCAGAAGGCGGGCATCGCGCCCGGACAGGCCTACGACGTGCGCCGCTTCCTCGTCACCCGGTACCGGCAGGGCGATCCGCCGGTCATCTCCGCAACGGGGACCGGCGACCCGGCGGATGACTGACGCCCCGCCGGTGGTGGCGCTGTTCGGCGCCACCGCACTCGGCAAGAGCGAGGTGGCGCTCGCGCTCGCGGGACTCCTGGACGCCGACATCGTGGTGGCCGACTCGATGCAGATCTATGCCGGGCTGCCCGTCCTCACCAACCAGCCCGGCGTGGAGGCGCGCCGGCGCGCCCGC
>JBLMXT010000276.1:0-3184 GCA_050257915.1 Deltaproteobacteria bacterium | reverse complement strand
AACTCGTAGTTGCGGGCGAACTGCAGCAGCCGCGCGAGTTTGTCCTCGCGCGTGACGCCGATGGTCGCGTACATGTCCTCGCCGCACTTGAAGCGACGCGATCGATACGGCTCCCAGAGGGCGGTGGGGTAGATCTCGTACTCCGAGCCTTCGCCGCGCGGGTTCGTGGGCAGCCTGCTGCGGACCAGCGCGAGGAATTCCTTGAGCGGCTCGCCGGCGAGCGCGTACACGCGCCAGGGCTGCAGGTTGCCGCCGGACGGCGATTGCTTCGCACCGTCGAGGATCGCCCGCACCGTGGCTTCGGGCACGGGCGTGGGCAGGAAGGCGCGGCAACTCATGCGGGTGGCGAGGGCATCCGAGACGTTCATCGGCCGCGTCGCAGGCGGGCCGCCTCCCCGCCGCCTCAGGCGCGCGCGGCACCCGTGTGTAGAAGTACCGCCCCGTCAGCCCGCTGGCAACCACGACGACGGTGAGCAGCATCGTCAGCCCCGCGAGCCCGTGGAACCGTCCCGCCGTGTGCAGCAGGACCATGTAGGGCCCCACGAGGCCGGTGACCATGTGGAACCTGAGCCACGCCGCCGTGCTCCCCCAGCGGGCGTCGCTGCGAAGATTGCGCAGCGAGTACAGCGTCGCGGTCATCAGCATCAGGTCCGATCCGGCGATGCCGAACCCGTGGCCGGCGAGGCCTGAGGCGGCGGGGAGGCGGCCCTCCTGCGACGCGGCCGCCGCGTACAGCGCCGTCACCGCGACGATCGCGGCGAGCGCGTACAGGAGCTCGCGGCCGCGGGCGCGCACGGGCGCGGCCTCGCCGGCCTCTGCCTGGCGGCTAGCCACGGCAAGCCTCCCAGTCGCCGCGCACGTCGCAGATCACGTCGGCCAGCGGCGTCGCGAGGACGCGCTCGGCCGCGCTCAGGTCGACGCGCGCCTCGACGAGCTCCTGCAGCGGGAAGGAGAGGGCCTGGTCGCCCATCACCACGGCGCCGTCGATGGTGCGCTCCCCCAGCGCGACGCGCACGTGCGCCTCGCCGCGCTCCACCTCCACCATGTCCTCCTCGCGGAGCTCCGACCACACCTGGCTGTCGCCGCGCGAGAGTCCCTGGAGGTCGGCGTCGCCGCCGTTGCCCACCGTGCCGATGATGGTGGTGTGCAGGCCGGCCAGCCTGGTGATGTTGAGCGGCTTGATCTCGGAGTAGACCTGACGGGGCTCCGTCGCCATGTTCAGGCCGGCCACCGTCCCCTTGGCGACGGCCACGTTCCAGAGCACGTTGAGCACGCCGCGGCCGCTCTCCGGGTCGGCGATCTCGGCGATGTCCCCGGCCGCGTAGATGTCCGGGTCGCCGGCGCGCAGGTACTCGTCGACGAGCACGCCGCGCGCACACGGCAGCCCGGCCGCGCGCGCCAGCTCCACCCTCGGGCGCACGCCGACGGCCACGGCGACCAGGTCGCAGGGGATGGTGGCGCCGTCCTGGGTCTGCACCCCGCTCACCCTGCCGCCGCGGCCGGCGATGCCGGCGAGGTCGGTGAACGGGTGGATCTCGACCCCCTCGCGGCGCAGCCGCCGTTCGACGATGGTCGACTCGGTCGCGGAGAGCACGTTGCTCCAGTAGCGGTCCTTGCGCATGAAGTAGTGGACGCGGGCGCCGCGGGCGCGCATCCCCTCCACGATCTCCAGCGCGGTGATGCCGCCGCCGACCACGACCGCCGCCTGCGCCTCGCGGCTGCGGCGGATGATGTCCCGGGCGTCGTCCATGTTGTCAAGCTTGACAACACCGTCCAGGTCGGCACCGGGGACGCTCGCCGGGATCGCCGAGGACCCGGTGGCGAGGAGCAGGCGGTCGTAGCCGAGCCGCCGGCCGCTGGCGAGCACCACCTGGTGCGCGTCCGGCTCGACGGCCTCGGCGCGCTCCCCGACCCAGGTGACCCCCAGCGCGCGCAGCTCGGCCGCGCCGAAGGGGAACAGCCGCCGCTCGGGCAGCTCGTCCGTGAGGTAGTAGGCCAGGCCGGGACGGGAGTAGTAGCCGTGCGGGTCCTCGGCGATGACGACGATCTGCGCGTCCGCGTCGGCGCCGCGGATGGCCTCCGCGGCGGCGATGGTGGCCGGCCCACCGCCGACGAGCACGTGGCGGCGGGGCGGCGCGGGCCGGCGGCGCCGCCGCTCCGGCGCGTGCCCGTCGCCCTGCCGCCCCGGCGTCTCGGTGCGCCCTTGGGCCGCCGGCGCCACGCTGCCGGCGAGCCTCGCGTCCATCGGCTCGAAGTGCAGCAGCCCCCGCGGGCAGCGCTTGGCGCATTCGCCGCAGGTCAGGCAGGCGCTGTCGCCGACCGGCTCACTGCGCCAGGCGTGCCGGCGTACGTCGAGACCCATCGGGCAGTTGAACGCGCACACGCCGCACTGCACGCACCGGCGCGGCTCGGGCACGACCCACGCGCCCGCCAACGTCCGGTACTTCTCTCTGTCGGCGGTGAAGAACCCCCCGGCGCCCATGGTAGCGGCTGCGTCGACGCGCCGCAGCGCCCGGCGTCAACGCCTGTCGCCGCGTTAGCGCCCGAGCTGCTCGCGGCGGGCGCGCAGGCAGGCGACGAGCAGCGCGTCGCGTTCCGCGACCAGCTCGTCGTAGGTGCGCGCCCCCTTCTCTGTGGCGAGGCCGGCCGCGAGCGCCTCGCCGGTCTCGGGCGGGAAGGTCGTCCACGTGGCGAGGTCGCGCAGCATGCCCTCCTTGACGGCGGCCAGGTGCTCGACGTGGCCGACGATGCCTTCCTCGCCGCCGCCGAGGTCGTAGAGCAGGTGCGGGCCCATTGCGGCCCAACGCAGGCCGGGCCCGTAGCTGACGGCCTTGTCCACGTCCTCGACGGTGGCCACGCCGCGCAGCACGAGGTCCACGGCCTCGCGCCAGAGCGCGGCGGAGAGCCTGTTGGCGAGGTACCCGGGCAGGTCGCGGGTGAGCTTGACCGGCTCCTTGCCGACCGCGGCGTAGAAGACGGCGGCGCGCTCCATCGCCTCCGGCGAGGTCAGCGCGCCCGGCGCCAGTTCCACGAGCGGCACCAGGTGCGGCGGGTTGTACGGGTGGGCGGCGAGGCAGCGCTCCGGTCGCGCCGCCGCCGTCTGGATGTCGCTGATCGAGAGGCCCGACGAGCTGGTGCAGATCAGCGCGTCGGGCGGTGCGGCCGCGTCGACGGCGGCGAACAC
>JBLMXT010000275.1:0-3073 GCA_050257915.1 Deltaproteobacteria bacterium | reverse complement strand
TGGATGACATAGTTTCCTTACCTCCGAACTTGCCGCCCGAAAGCTTAATACTTGGCTAGCCGCGCTGACGCGTCAAGGATCGGCTGTCAACTGCCGGGGGAGGAGCCGCGTGCTACTCTCTGTGCGGGCGTCGGCACGCGGCGCCGAACCGCAGGGCGGCCGTCCGGCCGAAGCGCCGGAAGCCGACGTCAGACACCTCTACACGGACGGGAGATAACGCTATGAAGAGATGGCTCGTTGGTCTGTTGTCCGCCCTGCCGATGCTGGCGGTGGCCGCCGACTACCAGTCGACCCTGCTGGTTCAGACCGGCAAGCTCACGGAGAGCGACCTGATCGTGCGCACGGTCACCGACCTCGAGAGCAGCCGGATCTGCCTTGCGTTCTACGTGCGGACCGTCGGCACCAGCCCCGTAATGACCTGCTTCGAGGCGCGGGCTGGTTTCCAGTCGAAGGTGGGTCAGACCGGCCACTTCAAGGACGGCAAGCTCGTCGTCCGCAAGATCAAGGACTCGTTCAACAACGTCTCCTGCCTGGTGGCCTACGTGACCACGCAGGGCACGTCGCCGTCGATCGACTGCTTCCAGAGCAAGTTGCCCACCAACGACGAGCTGCTGCAGCGCGGGCACCTGCGCGAGGGCGACCTCGACGTGTACCGCATCGTCGATTCCGACGGCGCCAGGACCTGTCTCGTCAGCTACGTCAACACCGGCAGCACTTCGCCCTCGCTGGTCTGCTACACGGACCGGCCCGACCTTCCACCGGGCGCCCTGATCCAGAGCAGCCAGCTCAAGGAGGGCGACCTGGTGGTCCGCAAGATCATCGACGAGGCGAGCCAGAAGGAGTGCCTGGTGACCTATGTGAGCACGGAGGGCACGTCACCCTCCATGTACTGCGCCGACTGGCGCGGCGGCGCGCCCGCCCCGATCCCGGCCGCTTCGGCTCCCGCGCCAGCGCCGGCCCCCGCGCCGCTGCCGGTCAAGCCCTGAGACCCTCCGCTCGCCGCGCGCGCCGAGGCCTGCGTGAGCCGCGGCAGCCCCCGGCCAGCGGACGGCACGGTGCGGCCGGGGGTCCCCTGTGAGCTGGTCTCCTGGAGTCGGTGCTATGGACTGTGCCGCCGCGTGGCGGCACAGGTTCGCGCCGCCGGGTTTCGCCCCGAGATGATCGTCGCCGTCGGGCGCGGCGGCTGGGTGCCCGGTCGCGTGCTTTCCGACCTGCTCGGCCTGATGGACCTCACCGAGTTCAAGGTCGAGCACTACCGCGGCGCGCACCGTCAAGCCGTCGCGAGAGTCCGCTATCCGCTCGCCGCGCCCGTCGCCGGCCGGCGGGTGCTGCTCGTCGACGACGTCAGCGACACCGGCGACACCTACCGCGTGGCGCTCGATCACCTCTCGGCGCACGGCCCGCCGGTCGAGGTCCGAACCGCCGCGCTGCACCACAAGACCGTCTCCAGCTTCGAGCCGGACTTTCACGGGGCGCGTGTGGTGCGTTGGCGTTGGCTCATCTACCCCTGGGCCGCGATCGAGGACCTCGGCGGCTTCGTCGGCACGATGGTGCCGCGCCCGGAGGGTATCGACGCGATCGCGGGGCGGCTGCGTGCCGACTACGGAATCCGGGTCGCGCGGCCGGTCCTCGAGGACGTCGTCGCGCTGCTTGGGGATCGCGGAAGGACCTGAGCGCGGGTGGCTGCGCCGTAGTCAGTCCTCGGCCGGCCAGGTCTCGTCCTCGTCCCAGTCCTCTGTCGTCGCGGGTGACAGCCGCGGGCCTGCGTGCTCCTTCTCGAGCAGCTCGTCGTAGGGCTCGGCCCAGTCCTCGCGCCGCATCTCCATGCCGACCGGCGTGAGGTTGTCGACCTCGATGTTGTCGATGGGACCGGTCCAGTCCTCGGGCTCCTCCACGTGCTCGACGTCGAGCGCGTACCACGCGGTGATCTCGATCTCGTCCACCGCGCCGTCGAAATACTGAATCTCCACGGTATCCGTGTGGTGGTCGATGGCGACGACCTGGAACCGCTGCGCCTTCTCCGGCATGTGGTACCACTCGCCGACGACGGGATCGGTCGCGCTGGTCATGGTGGTCTCCTGCGGTTCTCGCGAGCCCCCTGGACGGTCTACATTATCGCGCCATCGGACCGGCCTGCTCCTTGACTGGCGCCGCATAAACTCACGGGGCAGCGTCCGTACCGGTGCCCGGCGTGGCGCGCACCCGCCGGCGCGCGTCTCGCGCGGGGGGCCGGCACCAATGTGCGGCAACCCCGTTTGAGCAACCTCAAGCATCGCGCCGACCGGGTCCACTAGACTGTCGGCACGCGGTTCCCCTCTTTCCGCCCCGAACGCTCGGCTCCCATGGTCAAACGCCTGTCGCTCGTCGTCCTGCTCCTGCTCGTCATCTTCGGTGGCGTATTCGGCTGGTGGTACCACCAGCTGCAGCAGAAGGTGGCCGCCCGCAAGCCGCCACCGCCCGCCGTCGTGGCGGTGACCGAGGTGCGCGAGGAAACCTGGCCTTCCTACCTCGGCGCGGTGGGCAGCCTCGCGGCCGTTGCCGGGATCGACGTCACCAACGAGGTCCCCGGCAAGGTCAGCGCGCTCAGGTTCGAGTCCGGCGCCGTGGCGAGGGAAGGGCAGCTGCTGATCGAGCTCGACGCCACTGCCGACCTCGCCGAGCTGGAGGGGCTCCTGGCCGCCCAGCGGCTCGCGCAGGTCAAGTTCGACCGCCTCGCCGAGCTGTTGCCCAAGAAGTCGGCCTCGAAGGCCGACTACGACGAAGCCAGGGCGATGCTCGACGTCGCGGAGGCGGCGGCCGAGGCCAAGCGCGCCGTCATCGCCAAGAAGAAGGTGCTCGCGCCGTTCAGCGGGCGGCTCGGCATCCGCAAGGTCGACCTCGGCCAATATCTCGCCCCGGGCTCGCCGATCGTGCCGCTCGAGGCGCTGAGCCCGATCTACGTCGACTTCTCGCTGCCGGAGCGCCACCTCGCCACGCTCGGCGTGGGCCAGAAGGTCTTCGTCGCGGTGCAGGCCTACCCCGGCGAGTCCTTCGAGGGCCGCATCACGGCGCTGAATCCCGGCATCGAGGAGGG
>JBLMXT010000274.1:0-6184 GCA_050257915.1 Deltaproteobacteria bacterium | reverse complement strand
CGGCGGCGGAAGCGGCCGGCGTGCGGCCCGCTGACACGGCGGGCGAACTCGCCGGCCCGCTCGCCGGCCACATCGCGCTCGACGTCTTCGCCGGCAGCGGCGCCCTCGGCATCGAGGCGCTCTCGCGCGGAGCGGCCGGCTGCACCTTCGTGGAAGCGGCGGCGCCGGCCCTGCGCGCGCTGCGCGCGAACCTCGAGCGGGTGGGCGTGCCGGCGGTCCGCGCGGGCGTCGCCGCGGCGGCGCCGGGCGCTGCCGCCCCTCGCGCCGTGGTGCTCGCCGGCGACGTGCGCCGGGTGCTCGCGGCTGACGCTCGTCGCGGCGCACGGTATACTCTCGTGTTTGCAGACCCGCCGTACGCTACGTACGAGCAGGTCCGTCCCGCCCTCGTAAGATTGCTCGGGCGGGTGCTCGTCCCCGGCGCGGTGCTGGTCGTCGAGTCCGCCGCCGGCACGCCGGCCGGGCTGCCCTGGACCGTCGTGCGGGAGAAACGCTACGGCGACACGCGGGTCACGTTCCTCGTGGCAGACGCCGCTCCGGCGGCGGAAGGAGAAGCAGCAAGCTGATGCCCAGCAACGTCACGGCCATCTGCCCGGGCACGTTCGACCCCGTCACCGTCGGCCACCTCGACATCATCACGCGCGGCGCCTCCAAGTTCGGCCGCGTCGTCGTCGGCCTCATCGAGGTCCCGCAGCGCAAGTCGCCGCTGTTCACGCCCGAGGAGCGCGAGGCCTTTCTTCGGGAGGCGCTCGCCGGGCACGACAACATCGTCGTCGACCGCTTCAACGAGCTCGTCGTGGAGTTCGCGCGCAGGTGGGACGCGCACGTCATCCTCAAGGGCCTGCGCGCCATCTCCGACTTCGAGTACGAGTTCGCCATGGCACAGCTCAATAGGAAGCTGGCGCCCGACATCGAAACAGTCTTCATGATGGCCTCGCCCGAGCACAGCTTCCTGAGCTCGAGCGGCGTCAGGGAGATCGCCGCGTTCGGGGGCTCCGTCGCCGATCTGGTCCCCCCGGCCGTCGCCCGCCGTCTGGCGGACATCTATCCGCCGCGCGTACAGCGCTCGTAGGCGGCTACCCAAGGAGGGTTGCTGAGTATGGACGTCCTGGTTCTCATCGACAAGCTCGACGACATCATCCACAACGCACGGTCCGTGCCGCTCACCGACAGCGTCATGATCGACCGCGAGGAGATCTACGACATCCTCGACCAGATGCGCTCCACGATCCCCGAGGAGATCAAGCAGGCGCGCTGGATCGTCAAGGAGCGCCAGGAGATGCTCTCCGAGGCCAAGCAGGAGGCCGAGCGTGTGCTCGCCGAGGCCCAGGAGCGGGCCGAGAAGCTCGCCTCCGACACCGAGGTCGTGCGGCTCGCCGAGAAGAACGCGCACCAGATCATGGAGGACGCGCGCGAGCGCGAGCGCGAGGTCCGGCTCGGGGCCGAGGACTACGCCGACGAGGTGCTGGGCAATCTCGAGATGAACCTCGACAAGTTCACCGCCGCGGTGCGCCGCGGCCGCGAGCGTCTCCAGGGCCGCGGCTCGGACGACGAGCTCCAGCCGTAGGCCACTTGGGGCGCCCGCGAGGCGGGCACTGAGACCATGCGCAGATTCGACCTGCATGCCCTGCGGTTCCACGACGCCAGCGAGGTCTGGCGCACGCTGCCGGTCGAGGTCGCCCCGTTTCACTACGGCGGCCTCGAGTACCGCGTGCCCGGCGACGTCGTCGAGGCGAAGCTCACGGCGGCGCGCGTGGGCGACAACCTCACGCTCACGCTGGAGCTTCAGACCCACGTCCTCGGGCCCTGCCAGCGCTGCCTGGCGGACGCCGACCTGACGATTGACGCGCGCGGGATCGAGTACGTGCGGCACGGCGAGTCCGGCGCCACGGGCGAGGACGAGGACGAAGAGGCCTACGTCGTCGCCCACCAGGTCGACCTCGAGCGCTGGGTGCGCGATCTCATCGCCGAGGAACTGCCCGTCAAGTTCCTCTGCCGCGACGACTGCAGGGGGCTGTGCCCCGTCTGCGGCGCCGACCTGAACGCGGACCCCGGGCACGCCCACGAGGAAGCGTGACCCGCGGCCCGTGTGGTACAGTCCCTTGTCTGGTTCACCCGAGGAGAAGAAGTCATGCCCGTACCCAAGAAGAAGACCTCCCAGCGGCGCCGCGACCAGCGCCGGTCGCAGCAGAAGCTCAGCGTGGAGACCGCGAGCGTCTGCCCGCAGTGCAAGAGCCCCAAGCTCCCTCATCGCGCCTGCCCCAAGTGCGGCACCTACAAGGGCCGCGAGGTCGTCGTCCTCGAAGCTGACTAGTGCCCGCAGAGCCACGAAGTGAGCGGAGCGCTACTGAGCGGCCGCCGGCCCGAAGGGCCCCGCGGCGGACGGACTAATGCCCGTTGGTCACGCAGTGGCCGTAGAGGTATTGAGCGCCGAGCGGCCCGACAGGGCTCCTCGCGAGGCGGACTGATGCTCGTCAGGCCTTAACGGTGACGAGATCGCTCTACATCGCCTCCACGCAGGGCAGCGGCGGCAAGACCACCATCTCCGTCGGCCTGTGCATGGCCCTGCGCGAACGCGGGCTCGACGCCGGGTACTTCAAGCCGGTGGGCACGCTGGCGGCGCACGCCGGCGAGGTCCTCCACGACGAGGACGCCGAGTTCGTCGCCGAGCTGCTCGAGCTCGAAGACGACCTCACCGACATCTGCCCGGTCGTTCTCGACGAGGACGCGCTGCACGACGTCCTGAGCGGCACCGAGGTCGACGCCATGAGCCGCGTCAAGGCGGCCTACGAGCGCATCCGCGCCGGCAAGGACATCGTCGTCTGCGAGGGCCTCGGCGAGATCTGGCAGGGCCGGTTCCTGCGCACCAGCGGCACCGAGGTGGTGGCCGAGCTCGACCTCGGCACCCTGCTCGTGGCCAAGTTCGCCGGCGCGCGCCTGCTGGACGACATCATCTACGTCAAGGACGCCCTCAAGCAGCACCTCCTGGGCGTCCTCTTCAACATGGTGCCCGAGTCCCGCCTCGCGCTGGTGCGCGACGAGTACACGCGCTTCCTCGCCAAGAACGACGTCGAGAGCTACGGGGCGCTGGTCTCCAGCGCCATGCTCTCCGCCGTGTCCGTGGCCGAGATCGTCGAGGCGCTGGACGGCACCTACGTGTGCGGCGAGCGCTACGGCCAGCGCCTCGTCGAGACCTACATGATCGGCGCCATGAGCTCCGAACACGCGCTCCGCTACTTCCAGCTCACCCCGAACAAGGTGGTCATCGTCGGCGGTGACCGGGCCGAGATCGTGCTCGCCGCCCTGGACACGCCCACCGTCGCCGTGGTGCTCACCGGCAACTACGTCCCCAGCCCCGCGGTGATCGAGCGGGCCGAGGAGCGCGGCGTGCCGCTGGTGTCGGTCGAGACCGACACGGTCTCCGCGGCGGACGGCATGCGCCGCCTGTTCGGCCGCCTGCGCGTGCGCGAGCGCTCCAAGATCGAGCTCATCGCACGCCTCATCGACGAGTCGGTCGACGTCGACCGGCTGATCCGCGACCTGCAGGCATGAGGGGCTCCAGGAACCGTCCGTACACGTCGCCGCACTGGGTGACCGATGCGTGGAGCGCCGTCACCGACGATCGCATCGTCCGCGTGGTCGTCGACGCCGCCGGCGGCGACAACGCGCCGGGCGAGATCGTCAAGGGCGCGCTCGACGCCTGCGGCCCCCAGCTCAACGTCATCCTCGTCGGCGACGAGCCGCGCGTGCGCGCGCTGCTGCCGGAGGGGGTACGGCACGTCAGCGTCGTGCACGCCCCCGACGTGATCGGCTCTCACGAGGAGCCGGCGACCGCGGCGCGCGCCAGGACCGGCTCCAGCATCGTCGTCGGCCTCAAGATGGTCCACAACGGCGAGGCCGACGCCTTCGTGAGCGCCGGCAACACCGGCGCGGTGGTCGCGGCGAGCGTGCTGTACGTGCGCCGTATCCCCGGCGTGAAGCGGCCGGCCATCTGCACCATCATGCCGGCCATGCCCGCGCCGGTGGCCTTTCTCGACGTCGGCGCCAACGCCGAGGTCCGCGCCGAGTTCCTGCGCCAGTTCGCGATCATGGGCCAGGCGTTCGCGCGCGAGGTCATGGGCATCCCCGAGCCGACGATCGGCCTGCTGAGCATCGGCGAGGAGCCGACCAAGGGCACGCCCGAGGTGATCGAGGCGCACCAGCTCATCGCCGCCGAGCACCGCATCTCGCACTTCTACGGCAACATCGAGGGACGGGACATCATGAACCGGCTCGTCGACGTTATCGTCACGGACGGCTTCACCGGCAACGTGGGCCTCAAGACGATCGAGGGGTCGGCCAGGGCCATCCTCGGCGCCCTCAAGGCCACCGTCATGGTCAGCGCCAAGACCAAGCTCGGCGGCCTGCTGCTGCAGAAGGACCTCCAGGTGCTCAAGGACGCCCTGAACCCCGAGGAGTTCGGCGGGGCGCTGCTCGTCGGCATGAACGCGCCGGTGGTGATCGCGCACGGCAACTCCAGGGCGCGAGGCATCGCCCAGGCGGTCCGTATGGGCCGGCGCGGCGCGGTCAGCGACCTGCTCCCGACGATCGCCCGGGAGCTTGGGACGCAGACCGCTGCGGTGTAGACTCTCCCAAACTCGCCCGGAGGTTCACTGCATGACCCGTGAAGAGGTGTTCGAGCACGTGAAGGGGATCCTCGTCGAGACCCTGAGCGTCGACGAAGACAAGGTCACCATGGAAGCCCGCTTCCAGGAGGACCTCGAGACCGATTCCCTCGACCTGGTCGAGCTCGTCATGACCATGGAAGAGAAGTTCGGGATCAAGATCACCGACGAAGAGGCCGCCGACATCAAGACGGTGGGCGACGCGGTCGACTTCGTCATGACGCGGGTGGACGCCTAGCCGCGCCGATCCCCCAGGGGGACCGACGAGGGGGTGTCTCCTGCAGGCAGGAGGCGTCCCCTCGTCGTCGTTGGAGCACCTGACTTGACGCAACGACTACTCACGCTCGCACAGCAACTGGACCAGACGACCATGCGCCAGGTGTTCACGCACACCTCGTGGGCGCCGGACCGGGTGCACTCGTACGAGCGGCTCGAGTTCCTCGGCGACAGCGTCCTGAGTCTCTGCATCACCACCGAGCTGTACCGGCGCTTCCCGGAGTTCGCCGAGGGGCACCTGGCGCGGCTGCGGGCCTACATCGTCAGCCGCGCCACCTGCGCACGCGTGGCCGCCAAGCTCGGCCTCGGCAAGCTGCTGCGCCAGTACGCCGGCCAGGGCGGGGAGGGCGGCGACGCCGCCCAGCTGCAGACCAACCAGAACGTGCTCGCCGACCTCACCGAGTCCCTCATCGGCGCCGTCTACCTCACCTTCGGCTACGAGGCCGTACGGCCGGCGGTCATCGAGGTGTTCGAGGAGCACATCCTCTACGCGGAGAGCAGCTACATCGATCACAAGACGGAGCTGCAGGAGTATCTCGCGCGCAGCGGGCAGTCGGTCGCCTACAAGGTGCTCGGCTTCAGCGGGCCCCCGCACAACAGGGAGTTCGAGATCGAGGCGGTCGTCGATGGCGACTCCCTGGGGCGCGGGTTCGGGACGAGCAAGAAGCGCGCCGAGCAGGAGGCCGCCGCCGAGGCGCTGCACGAGCTGCAGACGCACGCGCGCAAGAGCGCGCGCAAGGCGCGCCTGCGCGGGAGCCGCTCGCGGCGCCCGCAGGCGCCGCAGACCGGCCCCGGAGAGGTCGCTGAGGCTGGTCCGGTCGAGGACGCCGCGAGCCGCCGGGCCGACGCCTCGGCGGCGGGCGCCGCCGGGGCCACCGAGGTCGGCTGAGGTGTACCTCAAGGCGCTCCGCCTCAAGGGCTTCAAGTCGTTCCCCAAGCAGACCGAGCTCCTCTTCGAGCCCGGCGTCGGCGTGATCATCGGCCCCAACGGGAGCGGCAAGAGCAACCTCGCCGACGCGGTCATCTGGGCGCTCGGCGAGCAGAGCCCCACCACCGTGCGCGGCTCGTCCATGCAGGACGTCATCTTCGCCGGCAGCGACGGCCGTCGCGCCAGCGGCGCCGCCGAGGTGGAGCTCACCTTCGACAACGCCGACGGGGCCCTGCCGCTGCCTACGCCCGAGGTGAGCGTCATGCGCCGCGTGGCGCGCGACGGCTCGTCGCAGTACTCCATCAACCAGTCCACCTGC